>NZ_PJIW01000004.1:0-280957 GCF_002929755.1 Arthrobacter sp. 4R501
TATTTTCCCAGCTCAGAAGCACCTTTCGTCGCTTTAACACACCCGGCGGGCGCCACCCTCATGAAAACCCCGGGCTAGCCTTCGCTCAACCACCGACCAGCCCCGGGACTCCGTCCTGGATGGCGAAGGAGGCTTTCGTGCTGACGGGGGATCCCGGCGTCGTGACGTGGTCCAGGACCCGGAAGTCGGCGGTGAGTGCGTCCTTGGTGATCGTGGTGTTCACGTAGCCGCGGTTGTCGTTGTAGAACTTCAGGTGCGGGTTCCAGGCCATCACGGGATCCACCGTTGAGCCGGTGCCGTTGCCGGTGGAGCTGATGGACGTGCAGACCAGTTCCGAGCCGACCACGGGGGAGGCCGGGTCCCTGTAGTCGACCTTGATGTCGTTGGCCCAGTTGCGGTGCACGTCGCCGGTGAGTACGACGGCGTTGCGGACGTTCGCGTCCACCCAGCCCTGGGTGATGCGGCGGCGGGAGGCGGCGTAGCCGTCCCACCCGTCCATGGAGACGTCGTCGATCTCCGGGGCCTTGTTGCGGTCCTTTTCGGCGAAGAAGACCTGCTGGCCCAGGATGTCCCAGCGCTGGGTGGAGTTCTTGAAGCCGTCCAGCAGCCATTTCTCCTGCTCGGCGCCGGTGATGGTGCGGTCCTCGGCCAGGCGTTCCGTGACGTTCTTCTTCCAGCCGTCCCCGGCCAGCTGGTCGTCCCGGTACTGCCGGGTGTCCATCATGTGGAAGTTGGCCAGCTGGCCCCACTGGATGGTGCGGTAGATCTTCATGTCGAACCCGGCCGGCACGGACGAGGCCCGCAGCGGCATGTTCTCGTAGTACGCCTGGAACGCGGCGGTCCGTCGCTGACGGAAATGCTCGGTGGTGTCGTTGAGCTGGCCGGCGTCCGTGTTCTCCGGGATCTCGTCCGCCCAGTTGTTGTCCACCTCGTGGTCATCCCACACCACCAGCCACGGCGCGATCGCGTGCGCGGCCTGCAGGTCGGCGTCGGACTTGTACTGCGCGTGCCGCTGCCGGTACCCGGCCAGGCTGGAAGTCTCGGGGCCCTGGTGGTCGCGCGGGTTGCCGCCGCCGATCACGTAGCTGTCCTTCTTGTACTCGTAGATGTAGTCACCCAGGTGCAGGACCAGGTCCGGGTGGTCCTGGGCCAGCCGCGAGTAGGCGGTGAAGTAGCCGTGCTCGTACTGCGAGCAGCTGGCGAACGCCATGGCCAGCGCCGCCGGCGTCTCGTGCGGCGCCGGGCTGGTGAGGGTGCGGCCCACCACGCTGACGTGCCGGCCGGTGCGGAACCGGTAGAAGTATTCGCGACCCGGGCGGAGGCCCTTGAGTTCGACGTGCACCGAGTGCGCGGTTTCGATCCGGGCCTGCTCGACGCCGCGGGCTACTACGGTGCGCATGCCGGCGTCTTCAGCCACTTCCCACGCCACCGCGACGTTGCGGGAGGGCATGCCGCCCAGGCCGTCCTCGGCGATCGGGTCCAGTGCCAGCCGGGTCCAGATCACAAAGCCGTCCGGCCAGGGCTCGCCGGAGGCGATACCCAGCAGGAACGGATCGGTGCGGAGACCGGCGTCGTCCGCTGTTGAAACGGCGACGGCGGCACCAGGCCAGGCTGCGACGAGCCCGGCCCCGAGGCCGGCGGAAAGGAGGGATCTGCGTGAAATGTTGTCCATGGGTTCGACCGTATTGAGGCCGGTTGGACATGTTGTGAGAGCGGCGTGAATGCGTGGTTAACTGCGTGACAAGACCTGTCGATTTGGAGCAGTTTCTACTTCCTGGAGTTCAGCGCGTCGAACTGCTCCTGCCAGAGGGCCAGCTCTTCGTCGACGTATCGCCTGTGGGCAGGGCGACATGCTGGGCTACTACTTCCGGTTCTATGAGGGCATCTTCGGCCGGCCCTGCTTCGCCATCCACGATCCGCTGGCGGCGGCGCTCGCGGTGGGCGGCATTAAGGCGACGGTGGCCCCGGTGGTGCATGCCGCCGTCGACACCTGGTGGAGAAGCTGCTGCGGTTCACTGAAAGTACGACGGCGGGACTTGCCGCGGGTGCGGCGGTCGCCTGAAATATCCGCAGACTTTTCCGCAACCACTATCCAGCAGGTCCGGGTTGGCGCAAAGATAACCCCATGAAAAAAACAGTTATCGCCGGTTTCTCGGCCCTCATGATGGGGCTCGGCGCCATCACCTTCGCCGGCCCAGGCAACGCAGCGCCCGAGCCGTCGCACATCGCGGGGCAGATTATGGTCAAGTTCCGCGTTGATGCGGCGGCGGTTGGGGTACTGCGCCGCCATGGCCTCAGCGACGGCCCGTGGATTGGCAGCACGGGGGCCCGCCTCATCAAGGTTCCGGCCGGCAAGGAACTGCAGCTCATCGACGCCCTTAGCCGGAACCCAAACGTTGAATACGCCGAGCCGGACCATGTGGTGACGGTAGCTACCGATCAGCCCAACGTCGACTATTTCCCCCGCCAGTACGCCTTGCACAACACTGGCCAGGAATTTACCAGCACGTTGGGAGTAAACGTGGCCGGGGGTACGCCAGACGCCGACGTGGACGCCGTCGAAGCGTGGGTTAAAACGACCGGTGCCGGCATCAGGGTGGCTGTGCTCGATACAGGAGTCACGAGCAGCCACGACGACATCTCATCACAGGTTGTTGAACGCGTGAACTACAGTGATGCGGCAACTGGTGAAGACAAATACGGCCACGGCACACACGTCGCCGGCATCATTGCCGCCATCAAAGATACCGTTGGCGTCTCCGGTGTGTGCCCGGACTGCGACATCCTGGACGGCAAAGTCCTGAACGACCAGGGTTCCGGCTCCACCTCGAGCATCGCCAAAGGCATCGGCTGGGCCGTGGATTATGAGGCCAAGGTCATCAATATGAGCCTGGGGCAGCGTGTTTCCTCACGGACCCTGGAGATCGCGGTTAATAACGCATGGAAGGCAGGGGCAGTGATCGTCGCCGCGGCCGGCAACGCCGGTACCCAGGCCAAGATCTACCCGGGCGCCTACCCAAATGTTATTGCCGTTGCAGCAACCGACAACAAGAACGTGAAAGCCTCCTTCTCGACCTATGGCAAGTGGGTGGACGTCGCAGCGCCCGGTGTCAGCGTGTACTCGACCTTCCCGAACGGATCCTTTGTCCTGGGGACGCAAAACAACCGCTCCCATGGGTACGACATCGCCAGTGGCACCTCGATGGCTTCACCCATCGTCGCCGGCGTTGCTGCGCTTGTCTGGAGCACTTCTGCCGGGACCGGAAACGCATCAGTCCGCGACAAGGTCGAATCATCCGCCGACGAGAATATTTACGGCACCGGCATGTACTGGGCCAATGGCCTCGTGAACGCCTGCGATGCGGTCGGTTGCGTACGGCCCTAGTCAGACCGCGGTTGCCGTCAGGACTGGAGGGGCTGCATTACTGACAGGTGGCCGGCGCGGGCCGCGATGAGGCACTTGGCCCCACCTGGCTCAGGCTGATCTGGCACTCGCCCGGACCGGGCTGCCGGCCGAGCTGTTTGGTGAGCGTGGCAAGCAGGGTGGCGCCGGCGTCGTCCTCAATGTCCAAAAGTGCGGCAGGGCGGCTGCCGAGGCGCGTTTGTTGGACAAAGTGCGGGTGGCTTTGCACCTGCTTGCCCAAGATGTCCGAGCGCTAAAGTTCCTGAGGATCACATTCATAGGCCTTATGGGTGCACCGGTCATAGCCTTAGAACCTGCCTTGGCGCTGCGGCGCTATGTTCCGCACACAGTGCACATTTGTGCAGCGACCTTGAGGGGTTTTCTCAGTGCCTGCGCCGACGCATACGCTACCCACCAGTAACAACGCCGGGTTTGAGCGTTTTGGCCTCGGGGGAGAGCGCACCGCTAGGTAGGGCTTTTTTGGCGCACGTCTGTGCAACCCGGCTCCGCAAGGACGGGTGTGCTGCGTAGCATGGGAAACCGGCCGGTACCTGATCAACGCCCAGAACCATCACTACCGGCCGCCCCTGTTGGCACATGAACAAAGAGGTTTCCATGTCATTCGTTACCCGGGCACTGTCCGTTGCGGCTGCCGCCGTCCTCGTTACTTCCTTGGCTGCGGCTCCCGCCCAGGCGATCGAGATTTCCCCGCCGGGGGCCAACGACTGGTCCTGCAAGCCAACCGCCGAGCATCCCTATCCGGTCATCCTGGTACCGGGAACGTTCGAGAGCATGGAGAAGAACTGGTCCACCCTCTCGCCGTACCTCAAGAGCGCCGGGTACTGCGTTTTCGCCCTCAACTACGGCGAGACGAATGGCGTGTATGCCACCGCACCGGTGGCCGAGTCGGCGCAGGAACTCGCCCCGTTTGTGGACGCGGTACGTGCTGCCACCGGAGCGAAGAAAGTGGACCTGGTGGGCCACAGCCAGGGCGGCATGATGCCCCGCTACTACATGGGCTTCCTCGGCGGGGCCAAGTACGTCCGTCAGCTCGTCGGCATCGCACCCTCCAGCCACGGGACCGAAGGTGTGATTGTCCCGCCGCCGGGCTTCGTCCAGGACCCGGACTTCACCGGCTTAGGCTGTGCCGCCTGCGCCGATCAGCAGGCAGGCTCGGCGTTCATGCAGGAGCTCAACTCCATCGGCGACACCGTAGCGGGACCCTCCTACACCGTCATCTCCACGGTCTACGACGAAGTGGTTATTCCCTATAACAGCCAGTTCCTGGACGGTCCGGCCCGGCAGGTCACCAACATCACCATCCAGGACAAGTGCCCGGCAGATGTCTTCGAACACGACCAGACGCCGAATGACCCCGTGGTGCACCAGATCGTGGCGCATGCGCTAGGCAACCCGTCCGGCCCCGCAGACCCGGCCTACCAGCCCGCCTGCTTCTAGCCGTTGTGCCGGTGTGAGTCCAGGGCTCGAACGGCGAGTCTGACAGCAACCAGACGGTGCTGCAGGCCTACAGCGTCTCGGGAATCTCGCGCCCCGGACGGGCGGATTCGTGGCCAGCACCATTCCGAGGTTGCCCGCCAGGAACTTGTTGGAGACATGACCGGGATGCCCATGGTGATGCCGATTTATTGGGGCACGGTTGTCAGCCCGGAGGCGAGGCCCTGTACGGTGTCGGGGAGGCCGGCAGTGGCCGTGACCTTAAACCCTACGATGGCGGCCAGGTTGGCGATGCCTCCGATGAACGTGGCGGCCGGCACGATGACCAGTGAAACCAGCTGGTGGACGCAGGGTAGAGCCAACTTCACCAATGGGGAACCCTGACGGAAAAGTGTTGAAAGACAGCGGGAACGGATCCCCAACCACACGTTCGTCCTCGGAACACAGAACAAACACTCCTTCGGTTACGACGTCGGCAACGGCACGTCAATGTCCTCGCCGATCGTCGCTGCCACGGCTGACTGAGCAACAGCGGCGGGACGTCCAGCAGATGCTGGCTGTCCGTCGTATGCGGCAGCCTCAGCGAGGAGTTACCCCTGCGCCTGCAACCCCGGCACTCCGTCCTGGATCGCGAAGGAGGCCTTGGTTGAAACGGGGGCGCCCGGCGTCGTGACGTAGTCCAGAACCCGGAAGTCGGCGGTGAGCGCGTCCTTGGTGATGCGTGTGTTTACGTGGCCGCGGTTGTCGTTGTAGAACTTCAGATGCGGGTTCCAGGCCATCACCGGGTCCATGGTGGAGCCGTCGCCGTCGCCGTCGCCGTCGCCGTCGCCGTCACCGTTGGAGGTGATGGAGGTGCAGACCAGTTCGGAGCCGACCACGGGGCGGCGGGGTCCTTGTAGTCGATCTTGAGGCCAGTTGCGGTGCACGTCGCCGGTGAGGACCACGGCGTTGCGCACGTTCGCGTCTACCCAGCCGTGGGTGATGCGGCGGCGGGAGGCGGCGTAGCCCGTCCATCAGCCACTTTCTCCTGCTCGGCGCCGGTGATGGTGCGGTAGACCTTCGAATGGCCTGGTCCGTTAGATCCCGGATGTGCTTCGGATCCAGGAAAGAGCGCGGTCGCGGCGGACGTCGTCATTGGCCACTGTTAGCAACCGCTCGGCGACGAGGCCTGGATCCACTAAGCCGTGCTCGAGGAGCGCCCTCACAAACAGATGGTCCTTGATCCTGCCTGCGATGAGTTTCGCGGCACAAAGGTCGTGGGGCTCCAGACACAGCCCGCTACGTCCATTAGTGTTAGCGTTTCTGACTTTGACCAGGCGGTCCGTCCAGCCGGTCGGGAGAACCGCGGTGTTCTGGCCGGCTCCCTGAACATAGAAGCCGTGGGTCTCGTGGAAGTGGGACATTTCACCGATGGCGGCGTCCAGCTCCGTGGCGAGAGACTGGGCGTCATCGTCCTTCAATGGAGCAACATCGACCTCTTCTGAATGCGTCGCTTCGTCGGGCAGTTCGTCTTCTGTGAAGGACCCGAGGATCGATTGGCTGCCAATGATGAAGACGGCATCCTGCCGGATGATTTCGGTGGCCGCACGGATAGCGTGCTCAAGGTCCCTACGCCGCACGAGCTGCCTTGTGAATTGCGACGAGCCGCTCTTCCTGGGAGAGCACGCCGGCGAACGGCGTCATCTGGCGAAGGTCGATACCTCGCTCGTCAGGGCCCAACATGCTCTCCACGAGCTGGTTGATGTCGCCGCCATTAACGAGAGTGTTCCACTCTGCCACCCAACCGTGTGCGTGGGCACCGCGTGTGCGTGACGCCATCCTCTGGAGGTTTGTCCGTGCCTTGCTGAGTACCGGCTGGGGATCCTCGCGGACCTTTTGAGCCACGGCCAGATGCAGCTCGTACGAGACTCGTTCTTCACGGCGTGGCAGCCGTGGCCGGCTTTCCCTGGCTTTTTCGAGCAGGCGTTGGCTCACGGAGGGACTCACTCCGATAACTTCGGCGATCTTGCGAACAGGCATGCCTTCAGCCCAGAGCGCGAAAACTGCTTCGGCGCGCCGATCGGAAGCCGCGAGCATCTCACGACGGAAATTTTCGGCTGCCGCCCCAGCATCTTTTGCTTTCCGGATGAGCTCATCCGTCATCGTAGTGAACACGCTTGTATCCTACCCCCATACAAGGGGCCGGAAAAGGGCGGCGGCGGGTGGTCGGCAGAAAAGCCAGCCGCCCGCCGTCGTCGTACCGGGGTTTCGACAGGCTCAACCACCGGGGGTTTCGGCAGGCTCAGCCACCGATGAGGCCGGGTACGCCGTCCTGGATGGCGAAGGATGCTTTCGTGCTGATGGGCGCAGGCCCCGGACATCATGACCGAGACCCCTATGTGCCTTCCGCCCGTAACCCGTTCCTGCAATTCACGCCCTCTGAGGCAGGCCAAGGCGCCTCTTGAACAGGATCTTCATACGGGCTGGTGTGCGCCACCGAGCGATCATAGAATGCAGCCACCAAGCGATTTAAGCCACAAAACTGCGTGACAAAAGCAGTTGGTTCGCTCAAGCATCCTTGTTTCAAAAACCTCTTGCGGCGCCCATCCCGTAAGCGGAGAATAACGTCACTGGCGGGGTTCTATATCCTCTCCGCCGTGGATATCGGGGCTTCGCCGAAGCCCTATTTTCAGGAGATATCCATGGACACTAAACGTTCCTCCGCTGCCGTCGCCGCCGCAGTACTGGCGGTGCTTTTTGCCGGCGCTGCCCCGGCTTCAGCCGAGATTGCCAACGAACATGCTGCCTGCACCGGACTCGGCATCTCGGACCATGCAGTCGCCGACGGCCCGGGCGCCGTTGCCGGCATCATCACCGAGATCAAGGGTGCCGCCACTGTCTTCGGTTTCGACAACATGGGCCAGGTTGTGAGCAAGTTCTCGAAGGTCCATGCCGGCACGCACGTACCAGGCTGCGAGGAAGCCATTGAGGACATTCTCGTCGCCGGGCCATGACCTGACGAGTGCAGGCGCTCCGTTCCGGGAAACTGCCCCAATCCGCACTCCCTGAGGCGGAACGGCTAGCTGGACGGTGCCACTAGCCCGGCCGCGATCAGCAGGCTGAGCAGGATCAGAATGATCCCCACCGCGGGGAAGATCCACACACGGCTGGATCTTCCCTTCGGGGCCCTATTTACCGCGCGGCTCCACCCATCAGTCCGGCGGCCCCTCGGCCCGTTTCCAGTGCTCCCGCAGCAGTCCGGCCAGCCGGTCAGGTTCGATCCGGTGCGGCGGATCGAAGTGGTGGCGGTCTGCGAACACCTCGAGGCGGAAGTCGGAGACGACGGCGGCAAGGCGGTCGGCAACCTCGCCGTAGTCGTCCGGGTTGCTCAGAACGCCGAGGACGAACAGCACCGGCTTGGTGAACGCGGCAAGCCGCGCGCGGTCCAGGTCATACGTCTTGAAATCCTCCACGAAGGCTTTGATCCCGGCCGGCCGCTTGGCCGTCCACGGCGGCGGGGGACCCTGCGGGGGTGGCGGCAGGACGACGTCGGACTTCACTCCCAGCCTCATGAAGGCGGGCATGAACTGCTCAGGCGGCAGCGATTCGAGCTGTCCGTACTGTTTCCAGAGCTCGGCGTGGGCAGGGCTCCAGTCCCAGTTCCCGGCCCAGGCAGCTTCCAGCAGGGTCAGGCTCAGCAGGTGCTCAGGGTGTTTGGCGGCAAAGGCCAGCGCCGCGGCGCCGCCGCCCGAGTAGCCCACCAGATGGAACGCATTCCAGCTGCTGACCCCCGCCTCGCGGAGGACGCCGACGGCCTCGGTGTCCAGGGTCCAGCCCGGCGGGGGAGCCTCGCCCGCGTAGAGTTCCAGGTCCTTGGCCACGGCGTCGACGCCAGGTCCCAGCGCGTGAAGCTGCGGCCGGGGCCATTTCGAGTGATGTGGCGGGTTTCCCGCTCGGGGTGTTCCTAGGCGCGTGCCTTGACGTGGCCCTTGGTGAGAATCACGGCCAGGGCAACCATGCCGACGCCGAGCAACAGGTGCAGGACGTTGTCGAAACCGTTCAGCGGGACAAAGTTGCCGGCCGAATCCTGGGGGACCACCAGGCCGTAGACGAACAGGACCAGGTAGATGACGCCGCCGTAGAGGAGGAAGGAGCGGGCGCCCGTGGCGGTCTTGGCCATGAGGAGGCCTGCAGCGCCGAAGAGCAGGTGGACGATGTTGTGCAGGGCCGAGACCTGGAAGAGGCCCAGCAGCATTGCCTCGGAGTGGTGGCCTGCGAAGTGCAGTTCATCGAAGTTGGCCGTGATGCCCGGAACGAAGCCCAGGATGCCGACCAGCAGGAACACTGCACCGACAACTATCGATGCCTTCTGGACGTTGGTGCGGGCTGCCGTTCGGGTGCCGGTGTGCGTTGCCATGTTGAATCTCCTGAATGCGATATGTGTTTATGGATCAGAGGGGCTTTCTTTCCTGCCGACCCAAGGGGTTATGCCAGCTATTCGGGCGTGACCGCATGTCGGATGGGTTATTCAGAAAATATTCTCGAGTGCACTCCCAAGTTTCCGAGGGCTCCACCACCGGGGTTGGGGCCCCAGTCGGTCGCCGGTGTCACCGATTGCGGGCGGGCGTTATCCGGCTGGTGGCGGTGAGATCGCGCGCCAGCGGATCGCGGAGGGCTTCACGCTCGTGACCGTGGCGTCCGGACCTGACGCACCAGGAAATCGCAGCGGGCAAACCATCTTTCCACGCGCGGGGGAGTAGCCGGGGTTTCGGGTTTGCCGGTGGTCGGGCCCGCCAGGCTCAGCCGCCGACGGTATCGGCAGGCTCGACCACCGGGGTTGACCCGCCGTGGATTTCGTACCGGGCCTTGCCGCCGTGCTTGGCCCGGTACATGGCCGAATCCGCCTGCCGCAGCAGCTCCGTCACGTCCGCCGTGTCCGCGGTGCGCTGCGCGACGCCCATGCTCACCGATACCCGCAGCGACCGGTCACCGATGACGAACGGCTCGCTGAGAGCCTCATAGATCCGCTCGGTGACGGGCCCCGTGGCCGGCGAGCCGTCGTCGTTATCCACAACGACGACGGCGAACTCGTCGCCGCCCAGCCGGGCCACCAAGTCGTGGCTGCGGACGCTGGCCCGCAGCCGCTCGGCCAGCTGAGCCAGCAGCGCGTCGCCGCCTTCATGGCCCAGGGAATCGTTGACGTCCTTGAAGTCGTCGATGTCGATGAACAGCAGGCCCTCGTGCCGGGTCCGGCGGTCGCTGTCCGGTTCGAAGGATGCCAGCAGTCGCTCGGCGAGGGCCGCACGGTTGGCGAGCCCGGTGAGGTCATCGTGTGTGGCCCGGTACGTCAGGGCTTTGTGGCTGTCCTGGAGCGCGGCGGCCATCCCGTTGAAGGCCACGGTCACCTCGCCGAGTTCGTCGCGCCGGGCCACGTTCAGGCGGTGGCCGTAGTCGCCGGACTGCAGCTTCAGGACGCCCCGGCGGAGGCTGTTGACGGGCCGCATGAGGTCCGTCACCATCCGGCGCCTGAAGTACAGGGTGGCGCCGATGGCTACGGCGAACAGCCCGAACCTGCCAACCACCAGCAGGCTTTCGAGCTCGCGCGTGTCCACGAGCCCCCTGTTCAGGGCCTGGAGCGAGGACTGCTGGACGGCGGCCAGTTGCGACCGCACGGTGGAGCTTGCGGCCGCGAAGGCAGCGGCATCAGCTACATTGCTCCCCGTGAGGTTCAGTGCCCGGTCACCCCAGAGGCCGGCCTGCTCCAGTCCCGCCTGCCAGTCCTGCTGGGCCATGGAAAGGGCTTCGGTCCGGCCTTCGTCCGCAACCGGGACGGCGGCGGCCACACGGAAGAGAGCTTCAATGTCCTGCTGCTCCAGGACAAACGCCTCCCTGTTCACGGGCGCCGCCGCCAGCAACTGGTGTCCCAGTTGCTCATGAGCCTCAAGGGCTGCGGCCAGGTCCGCGACGGTGCCGTACTCGGCCTGCAGCCGGCCGTTCGCGGCTTCCATCTCATTCACCACGAACCGGACTCCGACGACCGTGACTGCCGCGCCGACGAACAGGGCCAGGAGCATCAGCGTGAACGCCCCGGACCATTCACGCTGCAGGCTAAAGGAGCGCGGCGCGGTGGGGGATTTATGCATGGGCGTCCTCGGACCGGGGTGTGTTATGCCTAAATTACACGCATCGGTGATCGAGCCTGTCGAGATTCCGGGTTTCGACACGCTCGGTTTCGACGGGCTCAACCACCGCGTCCGTGATCGAGAAGGCCCGAAGTGGCTTCGACACGCTCAACCACGTCTCGGCGTAGACCAAGCCCTTGAAGAGCTTGGTGACGACGCCGGGAAGTTCCTCCGGCGTGTGTGTTTCAGCTGCGTCTGTGGTGGTCATGCCGGCCTCACGAAGATGATCTGTTCGACGGTGGCTTCCCGGATGCTGCCGTCCGGGAGCTGCCAGGACAACTGCTGTGATTCGTCCGGGTTGACGGACGCCCAGTCCGATTCGGTGGCGAACTGGTAGTAGGCCACGAGCTCGGCCAGCCTCATACAGCGGCCGTTCGAAGGGGAGCGCGACCTCAACAGACTGAGCGGCGATCTCCGTAAAGACGCCCGACGGCGGCACCTCCCGGGTGCCCAGCGCGCCGGATTCGATGCTCCGGACGAGCTGCATGATGCGCTTGTTTTCCAGGAACACCTTGTCGTCCAGGAGCCGGCGCATCTGCTGCGAGAGCTGCCGGACAGTGGCCTGGGTCTGCTCGACGGCGGGTAGCCAGTCCTGGTGCAGATTGGTCACGGTGTGCAGGTTGTCCAGTTTGGCGAGGGCGTCGATCTGCGTGGCCCGCTGCAGCAGGTCCCGCAGTTCGGTGCGCAGCTGCGGGGACATCAGGTAGTCCCAGAAGCCCTGGAACGTTCGGCCCTGGAGGGAACCGCTGATGTCCTGCTGGTTGGCGAAGATCGAGGCAAGGAGCTCGCCCTGGGTGCCGTCCCACGTGGCGATCTGTTCACGGACCTGCCGGTCGAGCTTCCGGAAGTTCTGCTCCACCTCACGGAAATCGGAGAGCAGGTCCTTGGCCAGGGTGGTCAGCTGCTGGAAGTGGTCCAGGGCTTCCGGCGCAGTCATCACGCGGATGTTGCCGTCCTTGATCCGTTGCATCTCGGCGTCGATCCCGTCCCTCTAGCGCTGGAGCTCGGCGAGCCTTACCTCCGGGTCGGTCTCGGACTGCTGGACCAGGGCCTTCAGCACGGCGAAGATGCTGGTCAGCCTGGACTGGGTGGCCACGAAGTCGCGCCCGCTCAGGCTCTCCACCCAGCGGACCACGTCCTCGGCGGCGGCGGTGAGATCGTAGCGCGGCTCGTCCTGGCCGGGGACGTAGTATTTCCGCAGCCATGCCCGTTCCGGGGCCGCCCACTCATCCAGGTACTCACCGGCCGGCCTAGGATACTTGTCCTCGCCGAAGACTTCACGGAGGCCGAACAGGACATCATCGAGGTGGTCAATGAGCACCTGCCGGCCGATGTCCCGTTGGTTGGGTCCTGTGAAGGCCTTGATGAAGAAGCTGACGGCCAACGGGGCGTTCTGCTCGCGGAGCAGGGACCACCCTGCGTGGTTCTCACGCAGTGCGTTTATGGCGTAGAAATCCATGGCGTCCTCATGCAGGGTGCTGTTGTTCCTAAGCTACACGGGGGCGGTGACAGTGATCGAACTTGTCGTCCCCGTTGATCGAGCCTGTTGGGATCCGGAAGCCCGGTGATCGAGCCTGTCGAGATCCGGAAGCCCGGTGATCGAGCCTGTCGAGATCCAGGGTTTCGACAAGCTCAACCACCGGGCGCACTCAACCGCCGGGCGACAGGACGTTCAGGCCTGCCTCGACGGCGGCAGCCAGGAGCTCAGCGTCATACGCCACCATTACGTCGGACTGCAGCCGGATGGCTGCGGCTAGATGGATGGCGTCGGCGCTTCGGAGCTTGCCGGGCAGGGCCGCCGCGTACATAAGGTCCGAACGGGCAAGATCGACCAGGTTGATGGCTCCCAGGACCGTATTGACGGACTCGCCGGGAAATCCGCGGCGATGGGCCGCGCAATGAAGTTCCGTATAGAGGAGCATCGAAGCCACCAGCTGGTGGCCCTGGGCTGCCGCGGTTGAGAGGTAGTGGGCGGCCGCGGATGACTCTGGCTCTTCGACCACCAGCTTGAGGACAGCCGACGTATCCAGGTAGATGATCACCGGTCCCCGCGGAGGTCAGCCAGGATCTCAGCAGTGCCGGCTTCTGACGGGACGCGCGGCAGCGTCTGGAAATCGACCGGACCGTTGGCTGCTGGGCGGACCTGGCCCGCCAGCAGCAGCCGCTCAAAGGGTGACGCCGACGGCGGGATCAATGTAGCGGCTATTTCGCCGTTGTTCGTGACGTCAATGGTTTCGCCGTTCTTAACGCGCTCCAGGATTTTGCTGCTCTGGTTGCGCAGTTCCCGGTGTGGGATTGTCGCCATGGTTACCTCCGTAGCAAGCGTAGCAACTGCCGCGGTGGAGGGTAAGGATCAACCGCCGCGGGTTTCGACAGGCTCGGTTTCGACAGGCTCAACCACCGTGGGTTTGGACAGGC
This sequence comes from Arthrobacter sp. 4R501, assembly GCF_002929755.1. NCBI lineage: Bacteria > Bacillati > Actinomycetota > Actinomycetes > Micrococcales > Micrococcaceae > Arthrobacter > Arthrobacter sp. 4R501. The sequence continues at coordinate 13,438 of NZ_PJIW01000004.1, forward strand.
TCAACCACCGCGTGCTCCCAGTGCCGCCGGAGCAATTCAGCCAGCCGCTCGGGCTCGATCCGGTGTGGCGGATCGAAATGGTGGCGCTTGGGGAACACTTCCAGGTGGAAGTCCGGGAAGAAGACCCTGGACAGCCGACTGGCGATATCGCCGTAGTCATGGGGATTGCTCAGGCCGCCCAAGGCGAAGTAGACGGGCTGGCGAAAGGCAGCCAAACGCGCCCTCTCCAGGTCATAGTTTTTGAAGGTCCGCAGGAACGCCCGGATACCCGCCGGCCGGTTGGCCATCCACGGCGGCGGGGGATCCGGCGGCGGCGGAAGGACGACGTCGGGCTTAACTCCCAGCCTCATGAAGGCGGACATGAACTGTTCCGGCGGGAGTGTTTCCAGCTGCTCGTACTTCTTCCGGAGCTCCGTGTACGCAGGGCTCCAGTCCCAGTTCCCGGCCCAGGCAGGTTCCAGCAGCGCCAGGCTCAGCAGCCTGCCCGGGTGCTTGGCAGCGAACGCCAGCGCCGCCGCGCCGCCACCTGAATAGCCCGTTAAGTGGAACGTCTCCCATCCCCGGGTATCGGCTTCGCGCAGCACGCCGTCGATCTCTGTGTCCAGGCTCCAGTCCGCCGTCGGCCCATCGTCCGCGTAGAGCTCGAGATCCTTGGCGATTGCCTGGACATCAGGCCCGAGGGCTGCGATGAGTCCGCCGAAGGCGGCCTGGGCAGGGAGTACAGCGCCCGGTAGAAGAATGGCCCGAATTGGTCCCATGGGAGAACGGTACGCCTGGGTTTCGACAGGCTCAACCACCGGGATCGTGGAGGCTCAACCACCGGGATCGTGGAGGCTCAGCCACCCGTCTCGTTGGCTGGTGGTAAATGGTTCGGAAAATCTCCTGTAGTGTTGATCCTGTTGTTGTGTTTATGCGGTTGGTAGTTCAGGCAGTACGCGCGGTCGAAAGTCCGCGTCTTTCTGAAGTAGCGGTTTTGAACACCCCACACCGGAGGACCCGAAAGTCGGGACTTTTCCTCCACCTTCACGAAGGACAAAAATAATGGCTACTGGTACCGTCAAATGGTTTAACGCTGAAAAGGGCTTCGGCTTCATTTCCCCCGATGACTCCTCACAGGACGTTTTCGCTCACTACTCCGCGATCGCCTCTTCCGGCTTCCGCTCACTCGAAGAGAACCAGAAGGTTTCCTTCGAAACCGAGCAGGGCCCCAAGGGTCCCCAGGCCGTCAACATCCAGGCACTCTAATTCTTTAGAGATTCTGGGGCCTTAGGGTTTCATTATTCAAAGCAGGGCCGGTCACTAGACCGGCCCTGCTTTTGTTAACCCGGATGTGCTTCAAAGCGCCCGACTGGCAACTTGCGGGAAACCCCTTCAAGATAGTCAGTGGGCAAGCAGGGGGGATCGAGTCCATCCCGCCGCACAGAGAGGCCCGCACTTCGTGCCAATACCAAAACGTCAACTCAGTCCGCTCATCCGCAAGTACGTCAACGGCAGCCGCCCAGCCCAGGCAGAGACCAGAGGCCTCGGCGAGCTCAAGCCGGTGGAGCCCGCTGCCCGCCGGGAGGGGGTGCCCGTACTGGGCGATGACCAGGTCTATGTGATGAAATACGGGACGGTCTATCACACGGCGTGGTGTCCGGTGGTGTGCGACAGCTGGGACCACGCCCCCAGAAGACTGCTAGTGACCCTATTGGCCGCTGTGGGGGAGCGAACCCGGTGCGCGGAATGCAACCGGCACGCGAAGGCGGCCAGGGCGTCAGCTGCGCAGGAATACCACCAGCAAGCCCGGCCCACCCCCGAACCCCCACCGCCTGACGCCGTGGTCCCGCTGAAAGTCATCGGGCTGGCCCATGGGATACTCTTCCTGGCCGCAGGGCAGGAATATCGGGAACGTTTTAAGGAAACTGCCGTGGAGCCGGCCACCCCGCTGTGGGTGGACGGGCGGCGCGACGGCATGGTGGTGCGGCTGGACTCCGCCAGCGACGAACCACTCGTGCTTGTCCAGTTGGACCCCCGCGCCACGTTCCGGAACGGTCCGTACCAGGTGCGCCTGCGTCATCCGCTGCGGCGGTCGGCCACCAAACCCTATGCGGTTGAGTCGGTTGAGTCCGTTGAGCCTTCACCATGACGGATCCCCGGCCGCACTTCGAGTGCCTGCACCTGACGGCGCCCAGAGTGGGGCCGCTTGACAGGGCACTGCTAACCGACGGCGGCGTGAAGTGCCTGCTGGCGGTCCAGGCTGTGGGCCGCTCGGTTTAGTCCCCACCCGCCCCTAACCTCGCAAGCTCGGCCAAGGAACCCGGCGGGCGTGGGCCCAGACCCCCGCGCGGTCACTCGTCCGGGTTCGGATTGCGTACGTCCTTTTCGCCGATATCCGCAGCACCCAGAGCGGCCGCGGCAGGGCTGTGCGTGGTTTCGTGCGCGCGGACGCTGAGCTCCGGATGGTGGAGGTCCAGGGCGGGACGCTCCGAACGGATCCGGGGCAGCGACGTGAAATTGTGCCGCGGCGGCGGGCAGGATGTGGCCCATTCGAGCGAGGCGCCGAAGCCCCACGGGTCATCCACCTCAATGCGCTCCCTGCTGCGCCACGTGATGTAGACGTTCCAGAAGAACGGAATCGTCGACGCGCCCAGAAGGTATGACGAGATGGTGGAGAACTGGTTCATCCAGGCGAAGTTGTCCTCCACCAGATAGTCCGCGTAGCGGCGGGGCATGCCCTTGACACCCAGCCAGTGCTGGATCAGGAAGGTCCCATGGAAGCCGAGGAACAGCATCCAGAAGTGGATCTTTCCGAGGCGCTCGTTCAGCATCTTGCCGGTGAACTTTGGCCACCAGAAGTAGAAGCCTGCGAACATCGCGAACACCACGGTGCCGAACACCACGTAGTGGAAGTGCGCCACCACGAAGTAGGAATCAGACACGTGGAAGTCCAGCGGCGGAGAGGACAGGATGATCCCGGTCAGGCCGCCGAAAAGGAACGTGATGAGGAAGCCAAGGCTCCACAGCATGGGAGCCTCGAACGTCAGGGATCCCCGCCACATGGTGCCGATCCAGTTGAAGAACTTCACGCCGGTAGGTACTGCGATGAGCATGGTCATAAAGGCGAAGAACGGCAGCAGCACCGAACCGGTCACGTACATGTGGTGCGCCCACACGGTCATGGACAGGGCTGCGATGGAGATGGTGGCGTAGACAAGGCCCTTGTAGCCGAAGATCGGTTTGCGGCTGAAGACCGGGAAAATCTCCGAGACGATGCCGAAGAACGGCAGCGCGATGATGTAGACCTCGGGGTGGCCGAAGAACCAGAACAGGTGCTGCCACAGGATCGCGCCGCCGTTCTCCGGATCATAGATGTGGGCACCGAACTTGCGGTCGGCCCCCAGGGCAAACAGTGCCGCGGCGAGCGGCGGGAATGCCATGATCACCAGGATCGACGTCACCAGGGCGTTCCAGGTGAAGATAGGCATCCGCCACATGGTCAGGCCCGGGGCGCGCATGCAGATGATGGTGGTGATGAAGTTGACCGCACCCAGGATAGTGCCGAAGCCGGACAGCGCCAGGCCGAAGACCCACAGGTCACCGCCCACGCCGGGGGTGAACGTGGTGTTGTTCAGCGGCGCGTAGGCGAACCAGCCGAAGGCCGCTGCGCCCTGCGGGGTGATGAAGCCAGCGACGGCGATGGTGGATCCGAAGAGGAAGAACCAGAAGGCCAGGGCGTTCAGCCGCGGGAATGCGACGTCGGGGGCGCCGATCTGCAGCGGCATGATGAAGTTGGTGAAGCCGGCGAAAAGCGGCGTCGCGAACATCAGCAGCATCATGGTGCCGTGCATCGTGAACAGCTGGTTGTACTGTTCCTTGGTCTGCAGGACCTGCATGCCCGGTTCGAAGAGCTCGGCCCGGATCAGCAGGGCCATAACTCCGGCCATCAGGAAGAACACAAACGAGGCGATCAGGTACATGTACCCGATGACTTTGTGGTCGGTGGAGGTGAGCCAGCCGACCACCATGGAGCCTTTGCGCCGCGGCACTACAGGGGGAGCAGCGGTTGAGGCAGTCCCTATTCGTGAATGTCCGGTGATGGCCATTTTTCACCTCACAGATACTTCTGCATGACAGCTATGGGCCCTTTGCATGAGCCCCTAATTGCAGGCTACTCACTAACGCGGCATCCCGAAAGAGTCAGTGCAGGCCCATCGCGTTCCGGACCTCGTTCAGGATGTGGTGGACGGCGGTCTCCGCCCCCACCGCGTCTCCACGGGCCACCGCCGCCGCAACATCCTCGTGTGCCTGTAAGGCTTCGTTCCGCGGTTTGAAGGGCATCAGGCCCTGCTGGGTCCGGCTGGTGAGCACCTCGGCCACCATGCCTTCCAAAGCTGTGAACATCTCATTGCCGCAGCTTTGGAGCAGCAGGCAGTGGAACTCGATGTCCACCGCCAGGAAAGCCTCGAGTTCGCCGGCTTCACCCAGCCGCCGCAGCTCCGCAGCCAGGGCAACCAGCCTGGCCCGTTCCGCGGCGCTCGCCCGGCGGGCAGCACCTGCAGCCGCAATGGGCTCGACGGCGATGCGCAGCTCGGTGAGGCTGCTGTACTGCTCGGCGCTGTTGGCGGAGGCGAGGCGCCAGCGCACCAGCTTGGGATCGAAGACATTCCACAGCCGGCGCTCCTGGACCACAATGCCCACCCGCCGGCGCGAATACACCAGGTTCATGGACTCCAGGACCTTCATGGTGTCCCGCGCAACGGTGCGGGAAATCCCGTACTCCTGCTGGAGGCCCTCAAGGGTCAGGCGGCTGCCCGGCGGAAGGCTCCCTGCCGCGATGGCAACGCCAACCGCCTCGAGAACGCGTTCATGCATGGCGGGGGAGGCCCCGCCGTCGTGCGCGATATCCGCGTCCGGTGGTGTCGCCGTCGACATCTTTCCTGCTTTCGTCTGCGCCTGTGCGCCCTCCAAGCCTACCCACAAAGTCCCAAAGGTATGACTTGTGACACGGAAAGATAGTATCTATGGCTTGGAATGGTGATACCTTATTCCCGGCGCAGTTCCCTGTGAGGTGCACCTAAAGCTTTCTTCATTTAGCCAACGACGTCTTCTTCGGAGGTACAACATGCGGTATCCAGCCACGCACCTGGTGGTGATGGGCGTTGCCGGTTCCGGCAAGTCCACCATTGCGGCAGCGCTTTCCCAGCAGCTTGGCTGGGCCTGCGCCGAAGCGGACGAGTTCCACCCCCAGTCCAACATCGACAAGATGACCCAGGGTATTCCCCTACAGGACGGGGACCGCTGGCCCTGGCTGCGGGAAATCCAGGACTGGATGACCGCACATGCCGCTGCCGGGAAGAGCACAGTGCTCACCTGCTCCGCGCTTAAGCAGAGCTACCGTCAGCTGCTCGCCGACGCACAGGGCCGGGTCCTGTTCATCCACCTCGACGGCGGCGCCGACCTGATCGGCCAGCGCATGCAGGGCCGCGAAGGCCACTTCATGCCGTCCACGCTCCTGCCCAGCCAGCTGGCCACCCTGGAACCGCTGACCGGCAACGAACTCGCCGCCGGCAGCCTCCGCCTGGACATCTCCAACTCCCCGGAGGAGATCGTCGCCGCCGTGCTGGCTGGCCTCGCGCTTCCCGCGCCTTCGGCACCGAGCGCCCACCTGGAGCCCAGCGCCTGCTGAGCCCGGCGCCGGCTGAGCCGGGCCACTTTCCCCCACATTTCATTTTCTGTTTCAAAGGAGAACCATGGTCATCGAAGGATGGACCCAGACGCTGGGCGCAGGCCCCCTGCTGCTCATCGCCGCGGCATCAATCGTCGCGCTGCTGTTCCTGATCATCAAGCTGCGGATGCACGCACTCGTGGCCCTGATCGTGATCAGCCTCGCAACCGCATTCGCCACCGGAATCCCCGCCAACCAGGTGGTTCCTGTGCTGATCAACGGGTTCGGCACCACCCTGGGCACCGTGGCGCTCCTCGTGGGACTGGGCGCCATGCTCGGCCGCATTGTTGAGACCAGCGGTGGCGCCAAGGTGCTGGCCGACTACCTGATCGGCGTGTTCGGAGAAAAGCGTGCACCGTTCGCGCTGGGCCTGGCCTCGCTGATCTTCGGCTTCCCCATCTTCTTCGACGCCGGCCTCGTGGTTATGCTGCCCGTGGTCTTCGCCGTGGCCCACCGCCTGGGAGGGGGAGTGCTGCGCTACGGACTGCCTGCCGCCGGCGCGTTCTCCGTGATGCACATCTTCCTGCCGCCGCACCCGGGTCCGGTCTCCGCCGCTGCCTTCTTTGATGCCAACATCGGGCTGGTCCTGATCGCCGGCCTCATCACTGCCATCCCCACGTGGTACGTCACCGCCTACCTCTTCGGACTGTGGACCGGCAAGAAGCTGGTCCTCCCGGTGCCGGAAATCCTGGGCCACGCCAGCGCCGAAGCCGAATCCCACCCGCCGCGCTTCCGCACCATCATCGGCCTGCTGCTCCTGCCCTTGGTCCTGATCTTCATCAACACCGGCCTGAACACGCTTGCCTCGTCCGGGGCGCTCTCCGAAGAGGTCAAAAGCGAGCAGTGGTTCCAGGTCCTGCGCACCATCGGTGAAACCCCGGTGGCCCTGCTGATCGCCGTCCTGGTGGCCGTGTTTGTCCTGGGCGCCCGCCGCGGCAAGGACGCTGGCGCCATCGAGAAGCTGCTGGAATCCTCGCTGGGCCCGGTCTGCTCGGTCATCCTGATCACCGGCGCCGGCGGCATGTTCGGCGGCGTCCTCCGGGCCTCCGGCATTGGCGACGCGCTGGCCGATGTCCTGGGAAACCGGGGCATCCCGCTGATCCTGGCAGGCTTCCTGATCGCCGCCATCCTGCGCATCGCCCAGGGTTCCGCCACCGTTGCGCTGACCACTACCGCTGGACTCATCGCCCCGGCTGTGGCCACCGCAGGCCTGACCGGCATGCAGATCGCCGCCCTGGTTATCGCCGTGGCAGCAGGCTCCGTGGTGGTCTCCCACGTCAACGACTCCGGCTTCTGGCTGGTGGGCCGATTCTTCGGCATGGACGTCAAGACCACCCTGCGGACTTGGACCGTGATGGAAACCCTCATCGGTGTTATGGGCTTCGCCATCGCCGCGGTGCTCTTCCTGCTCGCCGGCGTGGCAGGTTAGCGATCTGACTCCAGCCACGGCTGACCGAAGTACGACGGCGGGGCGTCCGGAGAAATTCCGGGCGCCCCGCCGTCGTCGTACTCCGGGTGCGCCGCTATTTGCGGGGCTTGGGAGCCTTGGGCGCTTTGGGCGGGAGGCCCGCGACGTATTCGAAGGCCTTCTCCACCCAGGCGCCTGCCCGCGCGTCGTCGCCCTCACCCTCGGCGTTCCACACCTCCGGCAGCCCGGTGTAGCCGCCCATGGGCCGCTCCGCCGGGCCGAACGGGACGGTCCGCTCGGTGCTTTCGAGCACCTGCCGGTCTGCGTCGGAGAGCTTCACGCCGATCGTGGAGCCGAACAGTCCGGCGAACATGTTGCCGTTGACGAAGGCGCCCAGGTTGCCGAACATCGGCTTGACCACCACCTCGGGGCTGTCCGGCACTACTGAGCGGAAGCGCTCCTTGGCTTCGTCGGACGCTTTGGCCATCTCCATGTCGCTCTCTCCCAGGGTTGCGGTGTGATTCTTTGTGCAGCTTATGCCCGCCGGTGCGGCGGGGACAGAATTGCCTACCGATAGGCTGGCAGGAGTCCGCACTCACCTCCCAGGTTCCACCCAACCGAAGGACACCCCTTGACCCAACGCACCATCGTGATTACCGGCGCCAGCGACGGCATTGGCGCGGCAGCCGCGCGGACGCTGACCCAGGCAGGCGACCGGGTGGTCGTCGTCGGCCGTTCCGAGGAAAAGACGCAGGCCATCGCGAAGGAACTCAACGCCGACTACTTCGTCAGCGACTTCGCCGAGCTGGACCAGGTCCGCACGCTCGCCGCGCAGCTGCGGGACGACTACGACCGGATCGACGTCCTGGCCAACAACGCCGGCGGCATCATGGGCAAGCACCAGCTCACCGTGGACGGCAACGAGTCCACCTTCCAGATCAACCACCTGGCGCCGTTCCTGCTCACCACCGAGCTGATGGACGTCCTCACCGCCAGCAACGCCAAGGTCATCAACACCGCCAGCGCGGCCAACGGCTTCGGCAAAATGGACCTCTTCGACCTCAATGCCGAGCACACCTACTCCACCAACCGCGCCTACGGCACCGCCAAACTCGCCAACATCCTCTTCACATCCGAGCTGCACCGCCGCTTCGGCGAGCAGGGAATCACGACGGCGGCGTTCCACCCGGGCGTGGTCCGCACCAACTTCGCGGCAGAGTCCACCAGCCCCATGCGGCACGCCTACAAGACGCTGCTCAACCGCTTTATGCTCACCCCGGACCAGGGCGCCGACACCCTCCTCTGGCTCAGCAACGGCACCGCCGGCACCGACTGGATCTCCGGCGCCTACTACGCCAAGCGCGCCCTGGCCAAGGCCAACGCCCAGGCGTACGACGCCGAGCTGGCGCAGGGTCTGTGGGAGGCCAGCGAGGCGCTCGTCGCCCGCTGAGTTTCCAACCGGTGGGGGTCACCCGAGGTAACACGCGTGCAATATGAACAAGTTCGCATGATTTTAACGAGCGTAATTCGGTGATTGTGCTAATTTCTCTCTGTTGACGTGCAGATCTTCGGTACCCGGGACGGGACAGGGGAGTGCGCCCGGCTGCCGCACACCTGCTGACCACCCCTCCTGGAGATGCCCGTGGAAACCCCATCACCCCTGACGCTCGACGCGACGCCGGACTTGAAGTCCAACGGACCTTCGCCGGCCCAACCCGGACTCCGCAGATCCATGGGCACCAGGCACCTGGTGATGATCGCCATGGGCGGCGTCATCGGATCGGGTCTGTTCCTCAGTTCGGGCTACACCATTTCCCAGGCCGGTCCGCTGGGCGCGGTGCTCGCCTACCTGGTGGGCGCGTTTGTGGTGTACCTGGTGATGGCATGCCTGGGTGAGTTGGCCATCGCTTATCCGGTGTCCGGCGCCTTCCACATCTATGCCGCCCGCTCCATCGGGCCCGCCACCGGTTTCGCCACCGCCTGGCTGTACTGGCTCTGCTGGGCAGTGGCCATCGGCTCGGAATTCACCGCGTCCGGGCTGCTGATGCAGCGCTGGTTCCCGGACGTTGATGTGTGGATCTGGTGCCTGATTTTCGCTGCCGTGCTGTTCGGCTTCAACGCGGTGTCCGCCAAGTTCTTCGGCGAATCCGAATTCTGGTTCGCCATCATCAAGGTGGGCGCCATCATCGGCCTGATCGTCCTCGGCGGCGCCGCCCTGTTCGGGTTCCGTCCACTCAGCGACGGCGCCAGCCACCCCTTCCTCCTCGAGAACTTCAACACGGCGGGCGGCCTGTTCCCCCACGGCTTCACCGGCGTCCTGGTCACCGTGCTCGCCGTCTTCTACGCCTTCTCGGGGTCCGAGCTGATCGGAGTGGCAGCAGGCGAAACCAAGGACCCCGCCACCAGCATCCCCAAAGCCATGCGCACCACAGTGATCCGGCTGCTCATCTTCTTCGTCGGCGCCATCGCCGTCATCGCGGCCACCATCCCCTACAACGAAGTGGGTCTGGACGAGAGCCCCTTCGTTACCGTCTTCTCCGCCATCGGGATCCCGTTCGCAGCCGACATCATGAACTTCGTCATCATCACAGCCCTTCTCTCCGCCGGAAACAGCGGCCTCTTCTCCTGCGCCAGAATGCTGTACTCCCTGGCCGACGAAGGCCATGCGCCCCAGGCCTTCCGGCGCCTCACCCGCCGCGGCATCCCGCTGATCGCCCTCTCGGTGAGCATGGTGGGCGGCATCGCGTCGCTGGTCAGCAGCGTGGTGGCCCCGGAAACGGTGTACCTGGTGCTGGTGTCCGTTGCCGGATTCGCCGTGGTGGGGGTGTGGATGTCCATCACCGCCTCGCACTTCTTCCACCGGCGCGCCTTCGTGCGGAACGGCGGAGACGTGGGCGCCCTTGCCTACAGGGCCCCGCTGTTCCCCTTGGTGCCCATCCTGGCGTTCACCCTGTGCGTCATCTCGCTGGTGGGCATCGCCCTGGACCCCAACCAGGTGGCCGCCCTCTACTTCGGCATCCCGTTTGTCGCCGCCTGCTACGGCTACTTCTACCTCCGGCACGGCCGGACAGGATCGGCCAGCCCCTCATTGGGGAGCTGAATCAACGATCCGGTAGTCGATGGCTGTGTGGCCGACCACCTCATTCGAGCCGAAACCGAAGGCTGCGTAGGTCATGATGGTCCGTTCGCCGATGACCAGCCCGGTAGCGGGGTCGATGATCATTTCAGCCCTTTGGCCGGCGCGAAGGGGTTCCGTCCGTCCGATCGCTACGCCCACCTTGCCGTCGAAGTTGGCTTGCTCGCTGGCGTTCACTCCGGGGATCAATGCCAGCGCCTTGTAGAGACCAGCGCGCAGGTCGGCAGGAATGAGTCCCATCCTCAGGATGTCGGTGATTCGGACGAAGTTGTTCTCATCCCGTGAGGCCGATCCTCCCTGATAGCTGGAGTTGAAGTGGTCGTACAAGGCCTGCCCGTCCCTCGGCAGGGCTTCCAGCTCCTCGTCTGACATCAGGGTCCAAGGCCCGTCATAGAAATGTCCGTCCTTCGCCCGGATGACCTCTATTTCCATGGGCACCGGGTGACCGTCGCCCCAGTCGCGCCTTAGGACCCAGTCCGCGTCAGGGTTGCCGGGACGGTAAACGTCGATTGTCTGGGCGTTCATGCTGTTCTTCATTTTTCCCGCCTCGTCGATCCCGGAGACGAGCCAGTTGGCGTGCGTGTGTACGAGCAGGAATTGACCCGGCCCTGGCACGGGATCGACGAAGGTCATGGACTGGTCCGCTACTGCCAGCAGGACCCCTGCGGCGTGCGCGCTTTGCGCGGTGATACTTATCTGCCCTACTACCAGCGCACCGACTGTTGCCGCCGCTGCGGTGAGCAGAATCCGCCGGGTTGGGCTGGTGCGGACCGGCGAGGAGACCTCCAGCGACGCCCGGGAATCTCCGGGCCGGCCTCTTTGGGGGCGGGGGCGGGGGCTGCGCGCTGTTTTGCCGGGCCTGTACCGGACAGGGTCTTCTGCGCCGGCAAGAGTGGGCAGTTCGACGAGCTGCTGGCGCAGGGCTTCGCGCCTGTCCGGCTGGAACTGGGATGTGTTCATGATGTTCTCCGTCCGAGAATTGCCTCGGCATCAGGCTCTTGTTCCTGCACTATCCGGCTGTATAGGGTCCCGAGCCGGGACTTTGCCCGGTGCAGGCGTGACTTCACGGTTCCGTCCGCGATGCCAAGGGCTGCGCCGGCCGCTTTGGCTCCTAGGCCCTCGATGATGCAGAGGGTCAGCACGTCCCGCTCCGGTGGCCTCAGCCGAGTGAAAGCTTCCCGTAGGGCGGAAGTTTTGAAGCTGGTTTCGTCGGCTTCGGCAATGCTCTCTGCGATGTCGGTTTCATCCGCGGGCGGGGGGAGCTGGCTGAGGAAATGCCTGTAGCGGCGTTGCTGGCGTAAGTGGTTACGAAGGGTGTTGTTCGTCGTGACCAGGAGCCAGGGCAGTATCGAGTCATTCACCATGCGGATGTTGGCCCGCCGGCGCCAGGCTTCGTAGAAGACCACCGCTGTGACGTCCTCAGCCAGATGGGGCTGGCCCAGCACTTTTTGTGCGTGACGCCAGACCCGCTCATGGTGGCGGTCAAAAAGCACGCCAAAGGCGTCGCCGTCACCGTTGACTACCTGGCCCCACAACATCTCGTCCGAGACACCCGATTGATCGCCCATACCTCATAGTGTCCGGTCACCGGCGCCGGTTCCGTGATTGGCGGACTGTTTTGGACCGGTAGCGCAGGCAGGGTCCGCGTGTGTGAACGCTTAACTGCTGGTCACAACGAATAACCCGCCAAGAGTCCCCGTGGAAGAATAGGGCGGGCACCGGCAGTGAGGGGTAATAAGCGTGGATTCGTCTGCAGAGGCGTCATCGTTGGCGCAAGGACTCCGGATTGTCCGGCTGGTGGCAGACCGGGAGAAACGCGGTCGGCAGCTGGTCGGCGTCTCCCAGCTGGCCGCGGAGCTGGACATGGACCAAAGCAGAGTCTCCCGACTGACGCAGGAACTGTGCGAGCTGGACCTGCTGGAGCGGGTGGACCGGGGCCCGTTCCGGACCGGGCCGCGGTTCTTCAGCCTTGCCGCATCGCTGAACACCGGCTGGGTACGTGAAGCCAAGCCCGAACTCGAGTCCTTGGTTTCCGCCCTGGGGCTGCGGGCCCGGCTCTCCGTCCGGGACGGTTTCCGGGCGATCCTGTTGCGCGCTTCCAGTAACGACGCCGGCCTGGGCAGCTTCGTTGCTCCGGGCATGGTGACGCCGGTCTGGTGCACCGGTGCCGGCAGGGCTTTGCTCTGGGACCACGACCTACCTGCCCTGGAGCTGCTGCTGCACGAAGTGAACTTCATCGGCGTGGGCGGCCCCGGCGCCGCACACTCCATCGATGCGGTCCGGGAGCTGATGGCCCGCGACGTGGGGCGCGGCTACATCACCTGCGACGAGGAATTTGAGCACGACATCCTGGAAGTCGCCGTCCCGGTCCGCGACGCCGGCGGCCGAGTCCTGGCCGCACTCAGTGTGCTGGGACGCCGGGCCGAAGTGGGCGACGATGCTGCGGGCATTGCCACCGTGCTCCGCGGCGCTGCGGCGCGCTTGGGCTTCCTCGCAGCCTAGTAATCGCCGTGTCTAGGCACTATCGGGTGCAGCGGCGTCGGCATTTCTGAGGCGGCCAAGTTGCGTGCGGGTCACGTCTACGTCACCTTCCGGCAAGGCGTCCCCGTGCCGGTGAACTATCTTCCAGTTGCCGTCCTCGCGCCTGAAAATGGTTGTCACCCTGAGGGAGTAGGGCAACGGATCCGCACCTCCTACCGACGCGGTGGTGTGTTCTATCCCCACAACGTAGGCCAGGTCTCCGCTGACGCCGGCCGCAGTGACTTCGTACGTGAAGGACGCGCAGTTCGAGAAGCGTGATGCAAGGACGTCGAAGAACGGGATCACCTCGTCCGTGCCGATGGTTGTCCTGGCGGCACCGAACAGGGTCACGGGGTCGGTGCGGGACCACAGGGCCTTTCGGGGTTCGGCGTCGCCGTTGTGCAGTGCGGTGTCGGCTTCGGTCAGGACAGGCATAACGGCTGCCAGGAATGCTTCTGCATTGTCCACGGCTTCCCTTCGGTCGAAGCTCCGTTTTCATTCTGGCTACGCATGGGTCTTGGTGCAAGGGTCCCCCAGCCGGGGTCCCTTTGTCGAGGAAGCGCGTCTCACCATCGATCGGCTAGGCCAGGGCGCGTTCTGACTTTCTAAGTCAAAATACTTTGTGAGATTCCGGCTGCTGGTAGCCAAGCCTGGCCTCCAGCCAACGGCCCTGGTCCACCAAGGCAGCCGCGAACTCGGTCCGGCGCGGCTCCAGGCGTGCCCTGGTGCCCACGATCTGCAGCGCCGCCGCCACCTCGCCCTTGAAATCCCGGACGGGGACGGCCAGCGAATAGAGCCCCGGCTCCGCTTCCTGATCCACCACTGAGTAACCCCGCACCCGCGCCGCAGCCAGTCGCCCCAGGAAATCGCCGACGTCGGACGGGGTATTGGGGCCGTGCCGCACAAAGTCGACGCCGGCGAAAACGGTCCGCACCTCGGCGTCCGACGACTCCCACAGCACAGCCTGGCCAGCGTCGCTGCAGTACGCGGGGTAGGGCCTTCCCAGCCATGAGCCCACAAGGTTGCTGCTGACCGGAACACTTTCGCCGATGGTTACGGTGCTCGCGCCGTGCAGCACGCCCAGGAAGCACCCCTCGTCGGTGTCGCGGGCAAGCCGCTCCAGCGCCACGGCGCCGTCTGAGTGCAGCCTCTGCGCCGTCAATTGCTGTGCGTCGGTCAGGATGGTCCAGTCCAGGGTGTACGTGCGCTCGCCGGTCCGGCCGAGGAAACCCTCCTGCTCACCGGTGCGGAGGTTCCGCGACACCTGGCTGCGGTCTTTGGCCAGGTCCGCGGCGATCCCCGCCACGGTTCCACCCGGAAGCCCGGCCTCATGCCGTGCCCCCAGGGCCAGGATGGCCAGCATGCCGCGGCCCATGCTGGAGGTTTTCGACATAGGGCAGAGTCTAATGGAGCTGCCGGATCCGGGCCGGTCATAGTTCGCCACGCTCGTTAAAAGCATTTCAAATTGCCTATGATGAACAACATAGTCCTTCCCTCCATCGACTTCCGGAGTTCCTGCCATGCCCCTCAACACCACGCTGTCCCGCCTGCTTGATGCCGGAGCGAACCTGATCGCGGACGGCGCCCTCGCCACCGAACTTGAGGCGCGCGGCTGCAGCCTGGATGACCCGCTGTGGTCGGCCAAGGTCCTGCTGGAGCAGCCGCAGCTGATCCGCGATGTGCACCGGGACTACTTCGAGGCCGGCGCCAACGTGGCCACCACCGCCAGCTACCAGGCCACCCCGCTGGGGTTCGCCCAGCGCGGGCTTTCCGAGGACGCGGCACTGGACCTGGTCAGGCTCTCGGTCCGGCTGGCGGATGATGCCCGGCGCGAACACTTTGCCCGGCATCCGCAGGCCGGGCCGCTGCTGGTCGCTGGCTCCGTGGGCCCCTATGGCGCCTACCTCGCGGACGGCTCTGAGTACCGCGGGGACTACGTCCTGGACGCCGAGGCTTTCAAGGATTTCCACCGACCCCGCATAGCTGCCCTGGTGGAGGCCGGAGCCGATTTCCTGGCCTGCGAGACCCTGCCGTCCTTCGCAGAAGCAGAGGCGCTGCTAGCACTGACCGTGGAGTTCGACGTCGAATCCTGGTTCTCCTTCTCGCTGCGGGACGGTGCGCACATCAGCGACGGCACTCCGTTGGCTGCGGCAGCTGAGCTCTGCGGGTCCGAGCCCCGGGTGGTGGCCGTGGGCGTGAACTGCGTACCGCAGCATCTGGTCCCGGACGCCCTGACAGCCCTCGGCCAGGCGGGTTCCAAGCCGCTGGTCACGTATCCGAACTCCGGCGAAAGTTACGACGCCGCCACCAAGACCTGGGCAACCTCCTCAGAGGGTGCCGCTGAAGCGGGCGAGTCCCGGCCCGAAGGCCTTGCCGCCGGAGCCGGTCCCTGGCGCGAGCTCGGTGCCCGCATCGTGGGAGGCTGCTGCCGCACAACGCCCCGGGACGTTGCCGCCCTCGCCGCCGCCCGCCCCGCCTAGCACCCACCCAACTAGCTAGCAGTTAACGTCGTCATTCACGCGAATGACGACATTAAATGCGAGCTACTTGGGAAGAATTTAGGCGCGGACCGGCCGTGCCCGCTCGACGTCGGCGGCGCTTTCGGTCGCGCCACGGGCGCTGAGCCCAGCTACGACGCCGTCCACGTCCGCCTCTGACCGGTTCTGGCTCAGCTTGGTCTTTGCCTCGATCCTGGTGATGACCACTTCGATGCCCACAATGGCGCGCAGCTGGCCCGCGATGTAGCGGTCCGGCGCGTCGTCCACACTCCACGGGTGGTCCAAGTCTGCTTCGTTGACGTTGGTCAGGCGCCTGACCTGGCCGGCGAGCCAGGCCGGGTCGTCATGGATCACGAGCTGGCCGTACACGTGCGCCGTGGAGTAGTTCCACGTGGGCACAACGCGTCCGTGCTCGGCCTTCGACGCATACCAGGACGGCGAAATGTAGGCGTCCGCGCCCTGGATGATCATGAGTGATTCCCCGATGGCCGGTTCGGACCACTGGGGGTTGTTCCTGGCGACGTGCGTCTGCAGGGCGCCGTGTTCGCCCACCGAGGGGTCGTAGACGAACGGCAGCAGCGTGGCGAGCAGGCCTCCTGACGTCATGGTGACCAGGTTCGCTGCGCCCGGCCGGGTCAGCAATTCCTGGACAGCGTCGGGGCCTGCTTCAAAATGAGCTGGGGTGTACATGGGACTAATCCTTTGCAGGTTCGAGGTGCTTTGTGGCGAGGTGGGGGTCTGATAGGAGGACAGCGGGTTGCGGGGACGCCGGCTTGAGCCGGACCCGGACCGCGGCGCCCGCGCAGAGGATGACGGCCAGGCCGCCCACGATGGTGCTCCACGTCAGCGACTCACCGAGCAGGAGGCCCGCCCAGCAGATGCTCAGTACGGGCTGGACAAGCTGGATCTGGCTGACCTGGGCCATGGGGCCGATGGCCAGGCCGCGGTACCAGGCAAAGAAGCCGAGGAACATGCTGACCACGCCGAGGTACGCGAAGGCCAGCCACTGGACCGGTGTGCCCGCTGGCGGCTGTTGCGCCACGGACACCGCCACCAGGAACACCATCAGAGGCGACGCCAGCACCAGGGCCCAGGAGACGGTCTGCCAGGCGCCGAGTTCGCGGGCCAGGAGGCCACCTTCCGCATAGCCGATGGCCGCGGCCACCACGGCGCCCAGGAGCAACAGGTCCGCCGAGTGCAGCTGCCCGAACCCGCCGGACTGCATGGAGGCGAAGCCGATGGCCGCCAGCGCTCCCAAGCCGGTGATGAGCCAGAACGCCCGGCGTGGTCGCTCGCGTCCCCGAAGAACTGCCGCGACAGCCGTTGCGGCAGGCAGCAGGGCGATCACCACGGCACCGTGGCTGGCCGGGGTGCTGGTGAGGGCAAAAGAGGTGAGCAGCGGAAAGCCGACGACGATGCCGCCGGCCACCACCGCGAGGCGCACCCACTGCGTGCCGTGGGGGAGCCGCTGCCGGGTGAGTGCCAGGGCGAAGGCGGCAAGGATGGCGGCCACCACTGAACGGCCTGACCCGATGAACAGCGGGGACAGGGACTCGACTGCCACCTTCGTGAACGGAACCGTGAACGAGAACGCCGCTACTCCGAGGAGACCCCACCAGAGTCCCGTGGGCTGTCGGGCCGGTATCACTGGCAATATAAGCGTAGTAGCGCTACTGTTGTCTCTCATGAACAACGATAGCAGTTCCCGGATTGTGGCGCATCTGAAGAATTGGATTTCTTCGGCCACCCCCGGTGCGAAGCTGCCGTCGACGCGGTCGCTGGTGGCGGAGTACCAGGCCAGTCCCGTGACGGTGCAGAAGGCCCTGCAGACGCTCACAGCCCAGGGGCTGATCGAGAGCCGGCCCGGCGTCGGGACGTTTGTGCGCGCCGTCCGGAGCGCCAGACCCTCCGACTACGGCTGGCAGACGGCGGCCCTCCGTTCCCCGCTGGCACCGCTGCCGCCGGCCTCCAGCACCATGCGCAGCGTGCCCAACGATGCCATCACTTTCCACTCCGGCTACCCGGACCGCGAACTCCTGCCGGAGCGGCTGGTGAGGGCAGCCCTTGCCCGCGCAGCCCGGGGCGACGCCGCCCTGTCCCGTCCGCCCGCGGCCGGAATGCCCGAACTGCAGTCGTGGTTCGCGCACGAACTCGGCGCCTCCACGCCGGCCGGGACCACCCCGCCGAACCCGAGCGACGTCGTCGTACTCCCCGGAAGCCAAAGCGGGCTCAGCTCCATCTTTACCGCGCTCGCGGGCCGCGGGCAGCCGCTGCTGATGGAATCGCCGTCCTACTGGGGCGCCATTCTGGCCGCGGCGCAGGCCGGCGTGCGCGTTGTCCCGGTCCCCAGCGGTCCGGACGGTCCGGGCCCGGCAGAGCTGGCCCGCGCGTTTGACGAGTCCGGTGCGCGGCTGTTCTACGCGCAACCGAACTACGCCAACCCCACCGGTGCGCAGTGGTCTGCTGAACGGCGGGAACAGGTCCTGGACGTGGTGCGCGCGAAGGGGGCGTTCCTTGTGGAGGACGACTGGGCGCACGATTTCGGCATCACCTCCAACCCCGTGCCCGTCGCCTCGCGCGACGACTCCGGCCATGTGGTCTACCTGCGCTCGCTGACCAAGAGCGTGTCACCGTCCATCCGCGTCGCCGCGGTCATCGCCCGCGGTCCGGCGCGGGAGCGCATCCTGGCGGACCGGGCGGCGGAATCGATGTATGTCAGCGGGCTGCTCCAGGCGGCAGCGCTCGACGTCGTGACGCAGCCCGGGTGGCAGACGCACCTTCGCAGCCTCCGCCATCAGCTCGAGTCACGCCGTGACCTGCTGGTCACCAGCCTGCGCCAACATGCCCCGCAGGCGCACATCGAGCAGGTGCCCAAGGGCGGCCTGAACCTGTGGGCGCGGCTGCCCGACGGGACCGACCTCGAACGGCTGACCCGCGACTGTGAAACCGCCGGGGTGATCATCGCCGGCGGCAACGAATGGTTCCCCGCCGAACCGGCGGGGCCGTTCATCCGGCTCAACTACTCGGGGACGAATCCGGGCGCCTTCCCGGAAGGCGCCCGGCTTATCGGCCAGTGCATCGAGCGGAACGGTGCCTGACGAACGGGGCGTTCCCTATTCGTCCAGCAGCGCGTACGTGCTGATGACGTTGCCCTTAGTGGTCCGGTACTGGTCCTTCAAGCTGAGCCGCGTTAAGGGGTCGCCGGCCTCGAACAGGCGTTTGCCGCTGCCGGCCACCACGGGGTGGGTCATCAAGGTCAGCTCATCGAACAGCCCGGCGAACAGCAGTTGGCGCACTACCGAGGTGCTGCCGGTAACGGCGATTTCGCCGCCGTCGCGCTCTTTCAGGCCGGCCACGAATTGTTCCAGAGGTCCCTCGATCAGGTGCGAGTTCTGCCACTCGAGCGGCTCGGTCAGGGTCCGGGAGGCCACAAACTTCTCCACCGGATTGATGAAGCCGGCGAAGTCATCATCCACCGGAGCTGTTGGCCAGTACCCAGCCCACTCCTGGTAGCTCACCCGGCCAAGCACCACGGTGTCCACACGTTCGATCATGCTGGTCAGGCCCTTGCCGAGCTCGTCGTCGAAGCTGTCGAACTGCCAGAGGAAGGGGTCTGAGACGACGCCGTCAACGGAGTGGAACAGGCCGGAAGTGACTTTGCGCATGGGGTCCTCCAAGGTCAGGGGCAGTTGGAATCCACGCTATTGGCTGTGCCCTCAAGAGGGAACCCCTGCCGGTGGTTGAGCCTCTCGAAACCTGGCAGTAGTTACGTTGGTCACCACTCCTGCGTGTTGCACAAATCCACGGTCCGGCAGCCGCATACTGGTGTTCATGCGGCCTTTCGCCGCACCCCGGCCAGGCAGGAGGAAAATGCATGGAAACCCTGAAGAAGATCGTACGCAACCAGTACTTCCCCGCGGCCGCGGTGCTGACGGCAGTGTTGCTGTTCTGGATCATCGCCATGTTCGGCGGGCTCTCCCTGCTGAACAACAACCAGCCGCCAATGGCTACCTTGACGTGGATGCTGTTCGTCTACGCGGCAGCTGTCCTGACACCGTTGGCCGGCATCCTGGCCGGTGTGGACCTGGTCCGCCGCTGGCGACGCAACCGCATGTACGCGTTGGTTGAGTTGGAGCACGGTTGGAACGCCAAGGTTCACGAGCCAGCAATGCAGTCTGAGGCGCCGGTACCGGCCGCGGCGCAGCCCGCCGAGTCCGCGCAGCCCGCCGAGCCTGAAGCCGCGAAGCAGTCCGCGCCGAAGCAGCCTGCACAGCACCACCCGGTAACCCAGCAGCAGCCCGTGAAACGCCATCCGGTGCAGCAGCAGCCCGGTAAGACGCAGTCTGTTCAGCCGAAGCAGCGCAAAAAAGCCGCGTAGCCACCGGCCAATACAGGCCAGAGCTCTACGCTACAGCGCCAGCTCCACTCGGTTCCGGCCGGCCGCCTTGGCCGCATAAAGCGCGGCGTCGGCCTCGCCCAGGAGGGTGTCGGCGTCGGCCCGGTGCTCGGCCGTGAACGCGGAAATCCCGGCGCTCAGCGTCAGCTGCCCCAGCGGATCCCCGGAGTGGACAATCTGCAGCCCGCGCACGGTATTCAGCGCCCGCTCCATAAACGCCTTGGCGCTCAGCTGCGACTGGTTCGGCAGGACCAGCAGGAACTCCTCGCCGCCGTACCGGTACACGCCGTCGCTCTTACGCGCCGCACCCACCAGCGCCCCCGCCACGGCACGCAGCGCGAGATCGCCCGCCTGGTGCCCGTAGATGTCGTTGTAGCTCTTAAAGTTATCCACATCGCACATGGCCACGCAGTACCCCTCCGTGTACCGCTGGCTGCGCGCATGCAGCTGCTCAAGGTCCTCGGAGAGCTTGAGCCGGTTGTGCAGGCCGGTGAGCGGATCGGTCCGCGCCTGCTGCGAGAGGACCTTCCGGTAATGCGCCAGGTCCGCGTGCAGGGTAGTAACCCGCAGCGCCACGAGCAGCCGTGCATGCAGGACAAACGGGTCCAGCGGCTTGGTGACGTAGTCGTCCGCGCCGGCCGCGAGCCCGGCGAGCACATCGTCCCGGGACCCCTGCGACGTCAGCAGCACGATGTACGTGTACAAGTCCGCCCCGCGCGCCCGGATGGCCCGGCACAGCGCCAGCCCATCCATCCCCGGCATCATCCAGTCCGTGACCACAACATCGGGTTGGTGTTCCAGGTACAGTGCCCACGCCTCGTCACCGTCCGCCGCCGTCAGGCAGTCATGCCCGTAGAGTTCGACGGCGGCGCGGGCCACCAGGAGCGAGCCCGGATCGTCATCTGCCACCAGGACTTTCACTGTGCCACCTCCAGCGCCAGATCGAGTTCAAAGTCCACGCGCACAAGCGCAGCTTCCAGCCGGCTGACCAGCTGCGGGCCGCCGTCGATCATTCCGCTGCGTCCCAGGTCTTCCAGTTCGCCGCACAGGCTTGCGACGGCGGTGGCCCCGATGTTGGCCGCCGCACCCTTCAGGGCGTGCGCCGCCTGCGCCAAAGCCAGCCCGCCGCCGTCGGTCACCGCTTCGCGCAACGCCGCGAGCCGCGCGGGAACGTCCTTCCGGAACGCCTCTGTTGTGGCGGGCAGCAAGCCCAGGCCGTCCTCAGGGCCGAGGCCGCGCAGCATGGCGAGCCGGTCCGCATCCAGCGCGGGAGCACCTCCACCGGTGACGGCCAGCAGCTGTGGAGCCATCTGCTGGAGAGCCTCCTCCCACTGAGGCGCCACCGGCTCCAGCGGCGCAGAACGCTCCGTGGCCGGCTCGGGGACCCAGCGGGCCAGGGCCGCTTCAAGCTCGGCGGCGTCCACCGGTTTGGAGAGGTAATCGTCCATGCCGGCGGCGAGGCAGCGTTCCCGGTCCCCGTCCAGGGCGCCGGCGGTCATGGCGATGATCGGGAGATGGCTGGCCCCGTCGTCGCGCCGGCGGATGACGCGCGTGGCCTCGAACCCGTCCATCACCGGCATGTGGCAGTCCATCAGGACGGCGGCGTACCGCGTGTTGGCGGTGGCGGCCACGGCTTCGGCGCCGTCGGCAACCACGTCCACCGCGTAGCCGAACTTGATCACCGTGGCGCGGGCCACCAGCTGGTTCACCTCGTTGTCCTCCACCACCAGGATGCGGCCCCGCGATGCGCCCCGAAGAGAGGACACAGGGGACGAATCGGCGGATGTCTCAGGGGAGGACTCGGGGGACGAACCGGACGACTCAAAGGACGAGTCAGCCTCGGAAGGCCGGCCAACCACAAGAGGCGCCGGGGCGTGGCGTTCACTCGTGGACATTAGCCGGATCAGGCGGTTGTAGAACTCGGAGCTGCGGACCGGTTTCATAAGCCATTCGCGGACTCCGGCGTCGGCGATCTCGGCGGCGTTGACCTGCATGGTGGACGTGAGCATGATCAGCTCGATGTCCGCCAGTGCGGCGTCGGCCTTGAGTTTGCGGGCCAGTTCCAGGCCATCGGTATCAGGCATGCAGAGGTCCAGCACGGCCAGGTGGAAAGGCACTCCGTCTGCTGCGGCTTTGTGGGCGCGGGCCAACGCGGCGCGGGCATCCGGCACCGCCTCCGGCTGCAGCTTCCAGCCGCGCAGCTGGGATTCCAGCACCAGGCGGTTGGTGGCGTTGTCGTCCACCACCAGGACGCGCAGCCCGGTGAGGAAACCGGCGGCCGGTACGGGATCCGTGGACGGCGGTGCCACGGGCACGGGGATGCGGAACCAGAACGTGCTGCCCTCGCCCAGAGCGCTGTCCAGCCCGATCTCGCCGTCCATGGCCTCAGTGAGCCGGCTGCAAATGGCCAGGCCCAGGCCTGTGCCGCCGTAGCGCCGGGTGGTGGAAGCGTCCGCCTGCGAGAAGGATTCGAACAGGCGCGCGTGGTGCAAGGGGTCGATCCCGATGCCCGTATCGCGGATCTCGAAGCAAACCATGGCGGTGGCCCCGGGCTTCGCGTCCGGCGTCTCCGTCGTCACGCGGATGGACACCTCCCCGGCCGCTGTGAACTTCACGGCGTTGGAGGCCAGGTTCAGCAGGATCTGGCGGATCCGGCCGGAATCACCGTGCAGCCTGGCCGGAACGTCCGGTTCGCAGTAGGCGATCAGCTCAAGGTTCTTGGCCTGCGCGGGCTCGGTCAGCAGGCCGGCCACTTCCTCCACGAGGGCGCGGGGATCGAAGGCGCGGATGTCCAGGTCGACCTTGCCGGCTTCCAGTTTGGAGAAGTCCAGGATGTCGTTGATGAGGGACAGCAGCGCCTCGCCGGCGCCCTTGACGCCCTGGGCGTACTGCTTCTGCGTCTGGTCCAGCGGCGTCTCCAGCAGCAGTGCGGTCAGCCCCACCACGCCGTTCATCGGGGTGCGGATTTCATGGCTCATGGTGGCCAGGAACTCGGACTTGAGCCGGCTGGATTCCAGCGCCGCTTCCCGGGCCGCCTTCAGCTCCAGTTCGGCGGCCCGGCGCAGCGTGATGTCCCTGGCGATGGTGCCCAACCCGCTGAGCCGGCCGGTATCGTCCCGGATGGGGGAGACGGTCATCGACACGGGAATGACGGCGCCGTCCTTCGTCAGGTGCTCCATCTCGAAGCTCATCGCTTTGCCGCTGGCGCGGATCTGCTCGAAGACCTTGGCGGCACCGGCGATACCGCCCGGCGGCAGCAGGAACCGCGCGTCGCGGCCCAGCGCTTCCTCGGCCGAGTAGCCGTACTGCAGTTCGGCTCCGGGGTTCCAGCTGGTGATGACGCCGTCGGGTGTGGTGCTCAGGATGGCGTCCGTGGAGGAGTTCACGATGGCGCCGAGGCCCTCCAGCTCAGCCGTCCTGGCCGCCACTTCCTGCTCCAGCCCGGTGGTCAGGGTGAGGTTCTCGATGATGATCAGCACCTGGCGGACCAGGATCAGGGCCACAGTAATTCTGGCCACCGTCAACAGGAAGGCGCTCATCTCGCTGACGTGCGGCTGGGCGATCATCATGACAGCCACCAGAATAGGTACGTAGGGGAGCATCTCCAGGGCCAGCGCAAACGCCCTGCGGTCCGGCCGCGGGTTCTCCGCATAGGGGAGAATCGGTGCCAGCGCAATCAGGAGGAAGGCGCCGATCCAGCCCAGGGCGAGGGGCGATCCCGTGACGCCCGTGACGCCGTCGAACGTCAGCCTCACATAGGTGCTGTCCGTGATGGTGAGCAAAAGCAGACCGCCGCCGAAACACAGCCACGGCAGCCGCTCGCCGGGCTGCCGGCGCATCCCCAGAACCAGCACCAGGGACGTGATGACCATGTCCACCACGGGGTAGGCCATGGTGGTGAGCCGGGTCAGGAGGTCGCCCGCGGAGCTGATGGCCGAGCCCAGCGACACGGACCAGCTGATCGCCAGGACCGAGCCCGCGATGACCGCCGCGTCCAGCGCTGACCGGAGCAGTCCCACGCGGGTGGTACCGCCGGGCCGCTTGAAACTGAACAGCGCGACGGCGGCCGGCACCGAATACCCCACAAACCCGACATCCGCCAGGGACGGAAACGGGTAAGCGTGATCGTTTGTGAGCCCGTAGTACGTCCAGACGGCCTGGCCGGCGGCCCAGACATAGGCAGCAACGGACATCAGGGTCCAGGCGCGTGCATTCACCCCGCCGCGTCGGGCGGCATGGGCGCAACTGCGACCTGCCAGCGCGGCAGCCACGAGGATGGCAAAGTCACCCGTCACCATGGCCGCCGGAGTGCCGCTTTTGGCGGCAAGAAACAGTCCAAGCACACCCACCACCACGGCAGCAGGAACCACCAGCCAGCCCAGTGCGGCCGTGCTCCTCACCGTGGCAGGACGCTGCTCCAGGAGACCATACTGAGACACGCGGATCCTCCCCATCGGTGCGCCCGTCACCCGTAAAAGCTGAGACCCGGGCCCGCCCGAGACCTGGGCGAAGACGCAACCCTATGATAGCCCTCACAACTCAAGAAGGACCGTACTTCCCGTCCACATGAACCACCTGCCGGCCCGCGCGTTGCAGCAGGCTCGCCGCCACCCCGGAACGGTATCCGGTGGCGCAGTGCACCCACACCGTGCCCGCCGGAATCTCGGCCATCCGCGCCAGCAGCTCATGCAGCGGGATGTTCACCGCCCCGGAGAGGTGGCCGGCGTCGTACTCATCCGTCCGGCGGACATCGAGCACCACGTCCCCGGCGCTCCGCCCGTGCAGCATTTCGGCCCAGTCCACACGCGGATAATGCACGACGGCGGTGCCGGGCGCGAGTGCCGACGGTTCCGTTCCGAGGGCGGCGTCGGGGGAGTCGATGCCGATGCGGGAGAGGTCCCGGATGGCTGTTTCGACGTCCTCCACGGTTCCCACCAGCGTTAGTTTTTGGTTCCACGGCAGGACCCAGCCCAGGTAGGCGGTGAAGCTGGAGCCGCGGCCGTACTCGAAACTCACCGAGCCCTGCAGGTGGCTGCTGGCGAAGGCCACCCGGTGGCGCAGGTCCACCACCCATTCGCCGCCCGCGAGCCGGCGGCTAAGCTCCTCCGGATCCACGGATTCCGGCACGGTAAGGTCCGCCGGCCCCGGACCCTGCCGGTTCGCCGGGGCCATGTGCGCGTAATAGGACGGGTATGCGGTCAGGTTGCTGATGAGCTCCCGGACAAAGTGGTCCTCATCGGCGTCCGTGAACGCGTGGTTGGTTTCCTGCTCCTGGGCGACGGTGGACGATCGGGCGCTCGACGCCGGTCCGGACGAACAGAACGAGCCGAACCCGTGTGTGGGGTAAAGGGCTGCGTCCGGCTGGGCCTCGGCGGCCAGGCGGCGGACCGAGGAGTACTGGGCGCGGGTGAGGTCTTCGGTGTCCTCGTCACTGACCAGATCAGTCCGGCCCACCGACCCGTAGAGCAGGCTGCCGCCCGAGAACACGGCCTGCTGCTCGCCGTCGCTGACCACGTAGCTGAGATGGTGGTGGGTGTGGCCGGGCGTGGCCACGGCCTTCACGGTGAGCCGGCCTACCTGGACCGTGCCGCCGTCGGCTATTGGCTGGTGTTCAAACGCGACGTCGTCGTCTGCGCTGACGAGATACTCAGCACCGTGCGTGTGGGCGAGGATGAGCCCGCTGGTGAGGTAGTCGTTGTGCAGGTGGGTTTCGGCAACGTGGGTGATCCGGACGTCGGCTTCCGAGGCCGCGGCTTCCACGCGGTCCGTGTCCCGCTGCGGATCGATGACCAGCGCCACCTCGCCGTCGTGGACCAGGTAGCTGCGGTCCCCGAGCGGCCGCGTCTCGATGACAACGACGTCCATAGGTTCATTGTCCTCCCGCAGCCCGAAGTTGGCGCGGTCAGGCGGTTGTAGGCCGCCTGCCCGCCAGTGCTGCCAGGGCGTCTTCCGCCTGCCGGCAGGCCAGACCCAGCCGCTGCCCGGTCTCCGGCAGCGAGAACAGGTACCCCTGCAGCGAATCGCAATCCAGCGCGGTCAGGTAGTCTGCCTGCACCGCGGTTTCGACGCCTTCGGCGGTGACGGTCAGGCCCAGGCTATGGGCCATGTTGATCATGGAGCTCAGGATGGCCAGGCGTTCCTGTCCCGTCCGGACCATGGACACAAACGCTCGGTCGATCTTGACTGTGTCCACCGGCAGGTCCTGCAGCCGGCCCAGCGACGAATAGCCCGTGCCGAAGTCATCCAGGGCCACCCGGACGCCGGCCTCGCGCAGGCTGCTGAGCTGCCTGATCAGACCGCAGTCCGGGTCGAAAAACACGCTTTCGGTGACTTCCAGGACCAGCTGGTAAGCGCCCACGCCACAGGCAGCGGCCAAGCGGAGGACGCCTTCGGCAAAAGCCGGTTCCTGCAGCTGCACACCGGACACGTTGACCGCGAGCGACCGCGACAGGTCCTCGCGCAGCCAAGGCGCCAGCTGCACCAGGCTGAGCCCCATCACTTCGTTGCCGATCTCGCCGATCAGGCCTCTGCGCTCCGCCATCGGGATAAAGACCGACGGCGGGATGCGCTCGCCGGCGTGGTCCCACCGCGCCAGGGCCTCGAACTGGACCATTTGCCCGATCCGTGGGGAGACAATCGGCTGGAAGGCCACCGAGATCTCACCGCGGGTGACCGCGAGCTGCAATCCCGCTTCCATCTCCGTCCGCTGCACCAGCGCAGTCATCATGTCCGGATGGAAGCGCAGGAAACGGTTCTTGCCGGCAGCTTTGGCCGCGTACATGGCGATATCCGCCTCACGAAGCAACTCGGAATCGACCATCGTTTCCTTGCCACTGGAGGCGAGCCCCAGGCTGAGGCTCGGCCGCAGCGCCGTGCCGTTGATGGTCACGGGCACATGCAGACTGCGGACGATGCATTTGGCAATGGCATCGGCGTCGGGGCAGGCCGTCAGCAGCACCACAAACTCGTCGCCGCCGAGCCGGGCCACCACGTCGGCCATGGGGACACAGCCGCGCAGCCGGCGTGCCACTTCCACGAGCATGTCATCGCCTGCCTGGTGCCCCAGGATGTCGTTGACTTCCTTGAAGTTGTCGAGGTCGATCAGCAGGACATCGACAGTCTTGAGGTGTGGTTCGGTGAGGGCCGCCGTGAGGGCCTGGTTGAACACCGCCCGGTTGGCCAGCCCGGTCAGCGGGTCCTGGAACGCAAGTGCTCTCAGCTGTTCCGCCTGCGCGGCCAAATCAGTCAGGGCCTGCTCGGCCTGCTTCTGCGCCTGCCTGCGCGGAGTGACATCCCGGAAGCTCCACACCCGGCCCGCGATCCTCTTACCAACCCGTTGGGGCCGCGAGTACCTTTCAAAGGTCCTTCCATCGTTGAAGTCCAGCACGTCGTGGCTTTCTGCCGCCGGGTTCTCCACAACCTCGGCGATCCTTGCCATGAAGGCCTCCGGGTTGGCGACTTGGGAGATGATCAGCCGCATGACGGGCACTTCGGTGTCGCCGTTCAGGAGTTCCGGCGGGATGCCCCACATTTTCAGGAACTGGTCATTGAACCCGGCCACACTGCCGTCGGAGCTGATGACCAGGATGCCGTCCGCGGTGGATTCGAGGGTGGCCGTCAGCAGTGACATGGCCTCGAGGAGGTCAGCGTCAGCTCCCTTGCGGTGTTCCGTGCTCCGGACTGAAACCAGCAAAACCTGCGTGCCGCCGTCGTCCAGCAGAGAGCCTGCCACCTCGGCGGCGAACTCTGTGCCGTCCCGGTGCAGTCCGTACACTTCACGCGGCGGCAGCGGTATATCGGGCTGCGCTTGCAGGTGCTCCTGAAGCAGCCGCGTTTCGCTCCGGAACCCCTCCGACAGGAGCAGCCAGTGGTCGCTGCCGATCAGCTCAGCGCGTGTGTAGCCGAACAGCTTGCTGGCTGCCGCGTTGGCCATTTTGATGGTGCGGTCCGCGTTGACAGCGAGAAGCGCATCCGGGCTGGCATCAAGAAGCGCGCCAAAACCTGGTGCGCCCAAATCCTCGTCCTGCCGCTTGGAACGCCCCATGCGCTACCACCCCCACGCACATCATAAAGTGCATGTTGTGATCGCGGTACGAAAACGCGTGACTTTCGCGCGGCGCTCGGAATGGACGCCCGGGAATTCGCGTTCGCGTGGTCCGTAGCGGTGAAAACTGGCTAAGAGTGACGCATTCCCGTCAGGCCGGCCCCGGCCCCGGAAACTTGGACGGCCCCGGCCCCGGAAACGACGCTGACAGCGGCGCCGGCGTTGGTGCCCAGTCCGCGGACCACCCAGCCCTCCGCCTGCCAGGCAGCAGCATCGAGGACGTTCCTGGCGTCCAGGATCACGCGCCGCCGCACCAAAGCGCCCGCAGCGGCAGGGCCCAGGCGCCTGTATTCATCCCACTCAGTAAGGAGGAGCACCAGCTCGGCACCCTCCAATGCCCGCGTTGCGGAGGCTTCGAACCGCAGCTGCGGGTACCGCAGCCACGCGTGGTTCACGGCTTTCGGATCGGTCACCGTCACGTGCGCGCCGGCCGCTGCCAGCCGCGCCGCGACGTCCAGGGCGGGGGAGTCGCGGATGTCATCGGTCTCGGGCTTAAAGGAGGCTCCGAGGATGGTGATGGCGCGTCCGGACAGCGCGCCGCCGCACAGTTTCGCGGCCAGGGACACTGTCCGGGTCCGCTGGCGGACGTTGATGGCATCCACCACACCCATCCAGTCGTTCACCGGGTCCACGCCCAGAGCGGCGGCCTGGCTGCGGAGGCTGCGGATGTCCTTGGGCAGGCACCCGCCGCCGAAGCCCAGCCCGGCATGCATGTAGCGGTTCCCGATCCTCGGGTCCATGCCCATGGCCTCGCTGAGTTCGGCCACGTCCGCGCCGGACGCGTCGCACAGTTCGGAGATGGCGTTGATGAAGCTGACCTTGGTGGCCAGGTACGCGTTGGCGGCCGACTTGATCAGTTCAGCCGTGGCGAAGTTGCACACCAGGCGCGGAATGCCGGCGTTCAGCAGCGGCTCATAAACGGCATCCAGGGCGGCCGTCACGGCACGCGGCGCCCCGGTCTTGGGGTTGAAGGCCGCGGCGCGTCCGCCCGCCACACCGTAGACCAGCCGGTCCGGCACCAGCGAGTCCTTCACTGCCGTGCCCTGCCGCAGGAACTCCGGGTTCCAGCCCAGCTGCACGTCCGGCCGCCCCGCGAGGACGCCCTGGAGCATGTCCACCGTGCCCACGGGCACCGTTGATTTACCGACGACGACGGCGCCCCTCGCCAGGTGCGGGAGCAGCGCCTCGGTGGCGGAAACGAGGAAGGTGAGGTCGGCGCCGTCGGACGTCTTGGACTGCGGCGTCCCGACGCACAGGAAATGGACCTGGGCGCCGGCGGCAGTGGCGACGTCGGTGGAGAACGTGAGGCGGCCGGTGCTGCTTCCGTCGCGGAGCAGTTCGTCCAGTCCGGGTTCGAAGAAGGGGGCATGGCCGCGGCCCAGCTGGTCCACTTTGGTGGCGTCCACGTCGATGCCCACCACGGTGTGGCCCATGGACGCGAGCGTGGCGGCGTGCACGGCTCCGAGGTAGCCGCAGCCGATCACCGATATTTTCACAGGGACGCTCCACTTTTGGTTTGGGCAGGCTCAACCACCGGGCGGCGGCTCTTGGTTTCGACGGTTTCAGCCAACGGTTCTCCGGCGATTACTGATAGGTACTGACGCACAAGCTCGGCGCTGAGCACCGGCCACGTCCGCGCCTGGACCGAGGCGTGCGCTGTCGTGGCGAACGCGCGGCGCTTGGCGTCGTCGCCCATGAGGTCCATCACCCGGGCCCGGAAACCGGCCAGGTCGCCGGGCTGGTACAGCCAGCCTGTACGGGAGTTTTCCACCAGGTCCAAGGGTCCGCCGCGGCCCGTGGCCACCACCGGTACCCCCGATGCCATGGCTTCCTGGATGGTCTGGCAGAACGTCTCGAACTCGCCGGGATGGACAAAAAGGTCGAAGGACGCCACCGCCTTCGCCAGCTCCTCACCGCCGAGGAACCCGGTGAACACGGCGCCCGGCAGGGCTTCCTGCAGGGCGGATTTTTGGGGTCCGTCGCCCACAATCACCAGCTTGGTGTTCGGGACGTTGGCGAGCGCGGCGAGGTCCTCCACCTGTTTTTCGATGGCCAGCCGGCCGACGTAGCCGATGATCCGCTCACCGCCGGGGGCAACCGTTGCCCGCCACCCGGCGTCGCGCTTTTCCGGCGAAAACCGCGCGGTATCCACACCGCGCCGCCACATGCCCACCCGCGGAATCCCGCGGCCGCGCAACTGGTTCAGCGCGAAGGTGGACGGCACCAGGGTGCGGGTGGCCAGCAGGTGGATGTTCTCCACCCGGTTCCACGCCCAGTTCTCCAGGAACGGCACACCATAGCGTGCGGCGTAGCTGGGAACCTCGGTCTGGTAGATGGCTATGGTGGGGATCCCCAACTGATGCGCGGCCTGCACTGCCCGCCACCCGAGGATAAACGGCGATGCGAGGTGGACAACGTCGGGTGCGTAGTCGGCAAGGATTCGCTTGACCCGGTACACACCGCCCATCGCCACTCGCACGTTGGTGTAGCCGGCCAGCGGAACTGCGGGAACCCGGTGCACCGTCGCGCCGTGAACCACCTCGGCCGGTCCCACGAACTCGGAGACAGCATAGGTGGAAGGGGCGATGACCAGGACCTCGTGGCCCTGGTCCTCCAGGTGTTCAAGCACCCTCAGGATGGAGTGGGTCACTCCGTTCATCAGCGGCAGGAATGACTCGGCAACAATTGCGATCCTCACCCATCCACGGTGGGCGCGGCGCCTGTCGGGGCGGGGTCACCCGGGTTGAGTCGAGGGAAAGCTTGGGTTAACAGATCAGCCCTTGGCGTCAGCCGTCGTCGCCGTGCCGCAGCACGTCCGGGAGTTCATCCACATAGACCGTTTGCGGCGGCTCGAAATAGATGACCAGCACCTCGTCACCGACCGCGAAGACGCTTGTCTTGTCGAAGGGGTGGGCATGGAACGCGTTGGTGCCGCCCAGGTAGGGCAGCATGACCTCGCCGAGGGTTCCGGGGCCGATGCGCCCGGTCACGCGGCCGATCTTGCCGGTCAGGCTCCGGTCAACGTTTCTATGCATCGGGGCCTTTCGCGGGGCGCTTGCCTTCCCGGCTGTTCTTCAGTGCCGAGGACAAGGCAGGGAGGTAGTCGCCCACCTGGGCCAGGATGCCGCCCAGCATCTTGTTCACGCCCTCGCCGCCGTTCAGCACGGTCATCTGGCCCACGTGGGAGAAAGGCTCGGCCGCTGCGGCGATGATGGCCGGCATGTTTTCGGCCAGCTGCTGCGAAATGACGGCGTCCTGGTTGGTCCCGAGTGCTTCGGCCCGGGCCTTGATGCCGTCTGCCTCGGCCAGCGCCTTGGCCTTGATGGCGGAGGCCGCGGCGTCACCGCGGGCCCTGGTGGCAGCGGCTTCGGCCTCGCCGGTGACCTTCGTGGCTCCGGCCGCGGCCGCCGCGGCAGTGGCGTTCGCCTGGGCCTGCAGTTCCGTCCGGCGGGCGTTGGCCTGGGCCTCAAGTTCGGTGCGGCGGGCCAGCGCCTCGGCGGCGCTGATGTCCGCCGCCTTCTGGCCCTCCGCGTCTGTGCGCTTGGCATACGCCTTGGCGTCGGCGGGCTTCCGGACCGTGGTCTGGAGCTTCTGCTCCTCCCGGTCCGCCTCAAGCTTGGCCACCTCAGTTTCCTGGACGACGACGTGCTGCCGCGCCGTCGCATCCGCCAGCGGTCCGGCCTGGGCGGCCTCGGCTTTGGCCCGCTCGGCGTTCGCCTGCGCCACCGACTGCCGGATGGCCGAAACGCTCTGCGCGTCCGCGATCATTGCAGCCGCCTCGGCCTCCTTCTCGGCGGCCTCGCGGTTCCGCGTGGCCTCCGCGATCCGGGCCTCCATTTTGACCTGGGCGATGTGGGGCTTGGCGATGTTCTGGATGTACCCCGTGGGGTCCTGCAGGTCCTTGATCTGCAGCGAATCCACCACCAGCCCCAGCTTCTCCATTTCCACTCCGCTGGCGCTGCGGACCTGGGACCCCATCTTGTCCCGTTCGCGGATGATCTCTTCCACGGTCATGCTTCCGATGATGGACCGCAGGTGGCCCTCAAAGACGTTGTAGACCTGGCTTTCCATTTTGGGCTGCTGGCCCAGGAAACGCCTGGCCGCATTTGCGATAAACGCCGGGGCGTCGCCGATTTTGTAAATTACGACGCCTTCCACAATCACCTGGATGCCCTGCCAGGTCACGCAGGAAACCTTAAGCTCCGTTTCATTCAGCGTCAGGGAAAGCGTGCGAACGGTCTGCAGGCCCGGAAATACCAGGGCGCCCTTTCCGGTGACAATCTTGAAGTCCATGCCGGCCCGGGTTTCCAGGGTTCCGCGGGTCAGGCCGGAGATGATCAGGGCCTCATTGGGCTCCGCCACTTTCCACATCAGTTTGATGGCCCCCCAGACAAAGCCGACCACCAGCATTGCCCCGATAATCGCGGCAAAAAGCGGGAAGAATGCTGACAGATCCGGCATATCGAGGTCCTTTCGCGTGCGGAACAGGCCTCCCAGGAAAGCCCCAATAATGGCAGCTGCTCAGTCCCTGCCGGTATTGCGCGCCTCCAATTCCGGCCAGCTGGCCAGCTGTTGTAGACAGTCTGGTTGGCGCCCGCCCAAGAGTCCAGAGCGCGGCCTGTTGCGTGGGGGTTTCAACAGGCTGGATCTCGACCGGCCAGGTTCCTATTTGCCGAGGATCTCGCGGGCAACGCGCTGGGCCTCGATCTCCTCAGGGGCAACGGTGGTTCCGCGGAGGTATCCGGCGGTGGCCATGATTTGCCGCAGCTCGGCTTGGGTGCGCGGCGTGGTCACCCCGTGGTGGGCCATGGCATGGCAATTGGCGCAGAGCGGAACCAGGTCCGTGAGCGGATCCAGCTGGTAGCCGCCGCCGAGTTGGGCCGCGGGCACTACATGGTGGACGTCGATGAAGTCTTTGCCGAGCTCGCCGTACGCCAGTTCGAAGGAGAACCCGCAGGCCGCGCAGCTGTTGCCGCGGTGCGCGATACACGCCCGCCGGGCCTCGGGGTCACGCTCGTACCGGTTGGCGGTGACGCGCGCGACGGCGGTCTCGGGGTACGTGCCGGGCACAGGTTGGGTGGGGTCTGGTCCTTGCGCCGGCCCGTGAGTGGCCCAGAGCGTCCGGACCGCGGCTTCGTCGCCGGACTCCAGCGCCATACCCTCGGTTTCGGTGCTGTCCCACACGACGCCAGGCACCGCTGCGTCGAGGACCGCCGCAGGCACGTGGTCGCCCAGCGGCAGGAGCGCATCGAACGCCACCTGCACGGTGAACTCCGGGTGATCCGCGGTGGGCGCGGACTCCGACAGGACGACGCCATGGCCGATCAAACCGGGACCGTGCGCTCCCAACAGGACCAGCCACACGCCGGTGCCGGCGGCAACGCTCCGGCCCACGTTCCAAGGCTCCAGGTGCAGCCCTGTCACGGCGACCTGTTCAGTAACAGCCGCGTAGTTCCAGCGGTTCCAGCCGGCCTGGTCCCAGCCCAGGATGATGTCGCTCATGGGGCCATTGTTGCAGGCCCAATGGCCCGTGCCGCCTTTGGCGCGGACGGACACTTGGGGCCCTGATTTCCAAGCGCGAACTTGCAGGTAATCCTCTCAAAACCGAGTTTTGAGAGGGTTACCCTGCCGGTGCGCGCCACGGCGGGCAACAAGTGCCCGTTCGCGCTGGACCCCGGGCATGGCACCCAGTGGCCACGCGTCGTCGCAGAAACCACGCGCCGTCGTCGTCCGCTAAGAAGGGCACAAAGAAGCCGGTGCAGCTGTTCGCGGAACGCGGCAACTGCACCGGCGAGTAGGACGAAAATTCAGAACTTATTGATCATTTCTCATTCGCGGCTCCTGTATCCCGGCTTGTCATTTCCGGGCTATTTCCTCTGGCCGGACATGTTCCTGGAGAACAGCCAGCCAGCAGCTACCATCGCTACGCCCAGCACCAGGTGGGTCCAGTTGTC
This sequence comes from Arthrobacter sp. 4R501, assembly GCF_002929755.1. Lineage (NCBI taxonomy): Bacteria > Bacillati > Actinomycetota > Actinomycetes > Micrococcales > Micrococcaceae > Arthrobacter > Arthrobacter sp. 4R501. The sequence continues at coordinate 47,161 of NZ_PJIW01000004.1, forward strand.
AGCCATGTTGAACGACAGGAAGTTGGCCGCCGAGTCAACGCCGACACTGAGCCCGAAAATGCTGAGGATGATGTACAGCGCGCCTGCTCCGATGAGGAAGTTCCGTGCGCCATGTTCGGTCCGGGACATCGCCCAGCCCGTTGCGCCGATGGCCAGCTGCACAATATTGAGCAGTATGGACACCTGGAACAGCCCAAGGAACATGGCATGGGAATCAGGTCCCAGGAACATCAATTCGCTGTACTGGGTGGTGACGCCGGGGATAAAGCCCAGGGCACCCACCACCAACAACAGGATACCTACTCCCATGCCGGCATTCTGGACGTCTGCGCGCCCAAAATGAACGTGTGCATGTGGGGATGCGGTAGTCATTTTTTTCTGCCTCCAACCACTGATTGCGGACATTCCAATTTTACGGCGGACCCGCGGAAAAAGCGCCGAATCAGGCCCGGATGGGGACATCTGCCCAGCGACATGAGCGACCCGGACGAGGCGCCCCGACACTCTGAACGCCCGAAGACGGCGCCATCACCGGCGGCGGCCGTCCCGCCGCCGCACCCGTCGCGGGTTCACAATCAGCGCGGCGGACTACGAACTCTGGTGAGGCGCGTCTCGCAGGGGGAATGAGCCTGTCGAAGCCCGGTCCGAAGCCCCGGCCGTGACACCATGGGACACGATGAAACTGCGCGCTGATCAGACCGGAGACCGAGGCCTTCCCATGCCCTTGTGGCTGCAGGGAGGCCTCGAAACGGCGCAGGCTGCCATCATCTCCGCGCTCCTGGCGGTGGTTCCCGTTGTGGCCGTGTGGGCCACCGCGGGTTTCCAGAACGCAGCCTTTGATGCCCTGGCCCGACTCGCCGGCCAAGGCTGGCTGCTGATTCACGGGGTGCCGTTGCAGCTCGCCGTCGTGTCCGGTGAGGCTGGTGCGGCCGGCAGTCCAGGCTCCGGCCTGCTGACCCTGGTGCCCCTCGGCCTGACCCTGATCCCGTTTTTGCTCGCCTGGCGTGCGGGGCGGCGCCTGGCCCGGGCCTCCTATACGGACCAGCTGTGGCAGGCGCTGCTCGGGTCCTGGGTGGTCTACTCGGCGTTCGGCGCTGCCACCGGCTTTGTGTGCCGCACGGCCGATGTCGTCATTAACATCTGGTTGGCAATGCTCATCCCGCTCATCCCGTTCGCCCTCGGCATGGTGATCGGCGCCCGCCGCGAGGCAGGCTCATGGAGCCGGCTGATCGGCGTCGACGCCGTCGACTGGATCTCGCGCACCAGCCAGCATTCCCGCTGGGCCGGCTCCTATCTGGGCTCCGCGGCGAAGGCGGGCTGTGTGGCCCTTCTGGCGGCGTTTGCGCTCGCCGGTGTGCTCCTGGCCGTGGACCTTTTTATCCACTGGAACCTGGTGATTGCTGTCTACGAAGCGCTCGACGCCGGCGCGGTAGGGGGTGCCGCCCTCACCATCGCGCAGCTTGGGTATCTGCCCAACCTTGTGGTTTTTGCGCTGGCTTGGGTCTCGGGTTCGGGCTTCGCCCTGGGCGTGGGCTCGCAGGTGGGTCCGCTGGGCACCGCCACCGGGCCGCTGCCGTCCATCCCGGTCTTCGCCGCTATCCCGTCGGGTCCACTGGACTACGGGTTCGTGGCGCTGGTGCTGCCCGTTCTGGCGGGGATCCTGGCCGGATGGTGGTTCCTGCGCGAAGGCGAAAACCATTTCGACGAGTGGCTCTCCATCAAGATTGACGCGCGCTGGTTCACGGCCACGGTGTCCACGCTTGCCCTCGGCGCGCTGGTGGGCGCTGTGTCCGGCCTGCTGGCCGCGGGCCTGGCCTGGCTGGCCCGCGGCTCCGCCGGGCTGGGCCGCCTCACGGCCATCGGACCCGACCCCTTGTGGATGGGACTCTGGATTGCCGCGGAGGTGGGCATCGGCGTCGTGATCGGTTACGCAGCCGGACCGTGGCTGGAACGCCAGCAGCACGTGGATGAGGAAGCGGAACTGGCCCGCTGACTTTCGTGGCTCTTGCTGGCGTGGCTGTTGCTGGCGTGGCTGCTACCGGAGACCCGGCAGCGAGCTTTCCAGCTGGACCCGGCAATTGGAGAGCGCCTGGTCGGTAAGGGCCTCGCGTGAGCAAGCCTGGAAGTCCTGGACCTGGCGGAAAAACAGCGCCGTGGCAAGGATGACCAGCAGCATGATCAGCGATACCACCAGCCCCGAGATGGTGCCGAACAGGACCAGCTTGGACTCCTTGAGCCGAGCCGACCGGACCAGCAGAAGGATACCCAGCACAAAGCTCGCCGCGGTCAGGATGCCGGTGAGCCAGAGGTAGCTGACGTCGAGCTGGTAGACGAAGAAGGCGCCCAGCACGGTGACAATGAAGATCCGGAACAGGTTGCGGGTTTTGGTGAGCGAGTCCTTGGCGGCGTCGCTGAGCGGCTGTTTGGTCCGTTGCTGGCCAGCCGGTTCCGGGGTGTTGTTCATGTTTTCCAGCCTACGCGAGCGTGCCCATAAGCTAGACCCATGCGCATCGTAGTCCTCGTTTCCGGTACCGGGTCCAATCTCCAGTCAGTCATCGACGCCGTCAAGGCAGGGGAGCTGGAAGTGGAAATCGCCGCGGTAGGTGCCGACCGGGAGGGGACCTACGGCGTCGAACGATCCTCGGAAGCCGGGCTGGAGACGTTTGTGGTCAACTTCAACTCCTTCCCCACCCGCGACGAATGGGATGCCGCTCTGACCGCCCGCGTGGCGTCCTACGCCCCGGACGTGGTGGTCTCCTCCGGCTTTATGCGTATCGTCAGCGCCGACTTCATCGCAGCCTTCAACGGCAAGTACCTCAACACCCACCCCGCCCTGCTGCCCGCCTTCCCCGGCGCCCACGGAGTGCGCGATGCCATGGCCTACGGCGTGAAGGTCACCGGCTGCACGGTGCACTGGGCCGACGCCGGGGTGGACACCGGGCCCATCATCGCCCAGGAAGCCGTCACGATTGAACCGGGCGACACCGAGGAATCCCTGCATGAACGCATCAAGGTGGTGGAGCGCCGCCTCCTGGTCAACACCCTGGCAGCCCTCGCCGCCGCTTCCTAGTCCCACCCAACTGACTCGCATTTAACGTCGTCATTCGGGGTTTTCACGACGTTATCTGCCAGCCAGATGCGTCCGGAGAGTCAGTCCTGTGGATAACTCATGAGCGGGCACGAAGAATTTGCAACCATGAGGAATGAGAAATCCCCGTCCCCTGCCTGTTGAGCTAACCGCGGTGCCCTTCACGGTCTACGAAGCGGCAGACGCCGGGGTCAGCGCTGGGCGCCTGAGGTACCGGGGGCTGAGCATCCCCAGCCGTGGTGTGCGTATCCCGGCTCAGCTGGCAGCTGTGGACCCTATCGCCAAAGTCCGTCCCTATACGATCGTGACTCCGTTTTCGGCAGCCTCCCACGCCACAGCTTTCAAGTTGTGGGACTTGCCGGGATTTCTTCCCGGCCGCGACGACGGGAGGATCCACATCTCGCGTCCGGACACGATGGCGATTGTGCGTCGCACCGGAGTGGTTGGGCATGTTGGGCAGTTCTTTGCCGACGAAATTGTGAACCTCAACGGCCTGGTTATCACGTCCCGCCCGCGGACGTGGCTGGACTGCGCCCGGAAGATGGGCATTGACGAACTGACCGTCGTCGCCGATCATCTGCTGAGGATTCCCAGGCCTGAATTCGAGGGAAGATCCGAGCCCTATGCGACAATGGCCGGCCTGGCGGATATGCTCGATCGGCACAAAGGTACGCCTGGCATTCAGAAGGCGCGCCTTGCTCTGGAACAGGCCCGGATTGGATCCGACTCCGCCCAGGAAACCAAACTTAGACTGGCACTGGAGTACCGCGGGCTGCCCGAACCGCAGCTAAACGTTCCTGTGGAACTTGGCGCCGGCGTCGTACGTCAACCCGATCTCGCCTATCGGGAACAAAAAGTTGCAGTGGAGTACGACGGCGAAGGCCATTCCGAGACGGCGCAGATCGTCCGCGACATTGCCCGCGAAGAGGACTTTGCCAGGGCGGGGTGGTTGCTGGTCCGGATCTCGAGACGGCACATGGAGAACGAAGCCCGCGCCGCCGTCGCCAAAGTCCGCTCAGCGCTGATGAACCGCGGCTGGTCGCCCAAGTGACTGGCAATTAACGTCGTGAAAAGCGGGAATGGCGACGTTTAATGCGAGCCAGTTGGGAGGGGGCTACTCGAGGCGGCGCTGCTTGGTTTCGGGGGAGAAGAACGCCATCCAAAGGACGGCCACCAGCACCAGCCCGCCGGCCAGGGCGAAGGACGTGGCCAGGCCGAGTTCGGGCCAGAAGTAGTTCGCAAATATCAGGGGCCCAAAACCAGCCCCCAACCGCGAAAATGTTGACGCCCAGCCGAAACCCGTGCCGCGGAGCTCGGTGGGGTACAGCTCAGACACGTACGCGTAGAGCACCGGAATCGCTATCTGCACCACAAAGCCGAATACCAGGAGCCAGAACACGGCTGCGGTGGGGATGTCCACCACAATCGCCACGATCACCAGGGTCAGTGCGGACAGCGGGCCGGTGATGGCCAGGATCCATTTGCGGCCCACACGCTCCACCAGCAGCGCGGCCACAACAACACCCAAGAGCCCAACCGCGGCCATGGACGCCGTGGTCACAAACGCCTTGTACTCGGCGAAGCCCGCGCCGATCAGGATCCGCGGCATCCATGTCAGGGACAGGTAGTAGACCAACAGGATGCTGAAAAACAGGGCCCAGGCCGTGGCCGTGATCTTCCAGTTGAACTGCCACACCAGCCGCAGCTGGTGCCAGGCGCTGCCGGCGGAGAGCCGCGGAACTTCCTGCGCGTCGGGCAGGCTGTAGGCGCGGGGTTCGGCGCCCGTTGCCGCCACGAGGTCGTCGATGACCTTGGCAGCTTCGTCGCGGCGGCCCTTGCGGATGAGGAACAGCGGCGACTCCGGGACGCTGCGCCGGACCCAGAACACCAGGAGCGCAGGCAGCACCATCACCAGCATGGTCAGCCGCCAGTCGCCGAACACGGCCACGAGGCCGGCGGACACAAAACCGGCAAGGGCCGCGCCCACCGGCCACCAGCCGTCCATCGCGGTGAGGACTTTCCCGCGCTGCTTGCGTGGTGTGAACTCACCCACGAGCGCGTAGTCCACCGGTATGCAGCCGCCCAGACCAAAGCCGGCCATAAAGCGGAACACGCAGAACCAGATGAAGTCGGGGGAGAAGGCGCCCAGGACCGTGAAGAGCGAGAAAATCAGCAGCGTGGCCGTAAACGCCTTCTTCCGCCCGATCGTGTCCGCGATGGTTCCCCACACAAACGCGCCCAGGGCCATGCCGATCAGGTTGGACGTACCCACCCAGGCCACCTCGCCGGGAGCCAGGGCCCAGTGCGTCGAGAGCAGCGGGATGAGGATGCCGTTAAGCGTCACGTCCCAAGCATCGAACATAAAGCCAAGGCCGCCGATCACGAAGATCCTGCCCTGGACTTTCCAACGCCAGGGCAGTTCCTGGACCACCTGTTCGCCGCTGGGCACAGTGGTGTAAGTATTCATCGCAGCCTCCTGTGAAAACTCTAACCGTGCCCACTGACGTTCACACTGCGGCCGGCAAGCGGGGCAAACCGCACAACACGATAAACTGGGCCCATCCCCACCAACCGCGGCACTGTTCCGCGAGATCAGACGGAGACTTTTTGTGAGCGTCACGCAGCCTGACCGTGTATCCATCGACCGTGTTCCCATCCGCCGGGCGCTGATCTCGGTCTACGACAAGACCGGTCTGGAGGATCTCGCCAAGGGCCTGCACGCGGCCGGCGTGAAGATCGTTTCCACCGGCTCCACGGCCAAGAAGATCGCCGCGGCAGGTATCCCGGTCCAGGAAGTCGAAGAAGTCACCGGGTCTCCGGAAATGTTGGACGGCCGCGTCAAGACGCTGCACCCGCGCGTCCACGGCGGCATCCTGGCGGACCGCCGCGTCCCCGCGCACATGGAAACCCTCGCCGGCATGGAGATCGAAACCTTCGACCTGGTGGTGGTGAACCTCTACCCGTTCGTTGAGACCGTGAAGTCCGGCGCCGCGCAGGACGATGTCGTTGAACAGATCGACATCGGTGGCCCCGCCATGGTCCGTTCGGCAGCGAAGAACCACGCCGCCGTCGCCATTGTTGTTGACCCCGCGTTCTACAACTCCGTGGTCACCGCCGCCGCTGAGGGCGGCTTTGACCTGAAGACCCGACGGCGGCTGGCCGCCAAGGCGTTCGCCCACACCGCGTCCTACGACAACGCCGTGGCCACCTGGACTGCCAGCCAGTTCCTGGATGAAGACGGCGACGGCGTCATCGACTGGCCTGCCTACGCCGGCCTGTCGCTGGAGCGCTCCGAGGTTCTCCGCTACGGCGAAAACCCGCACCAGCAGGCCGCGCTCTACGTGGACAAGGCCGCCCCGGCCGGCATCGCGCAGGCGGACCAGCTGCACGGCAAGGCCATGAGCTACAACAACTTCGTCGACGCCGACGCCGCCCTCCGCGCCGCGTTCGACTTCGCCGAGCCCGCCGTCGCCATCATCAAGCACGCCAACCCGTGCGGTGTCGCCGTTGGTTCCGCTGATGCTGCAGACCCGATCGCCGACGCCCACGCCAAGGCCCACGCCTGCGACCCCGTTTCGGCCTTCGGCGGCGTCATCGCCGCCAACCGGACGGTCACCGCAGCCATGGCGCAGACCGTTGCCGGCATCTTCACCGAGGTTGTCGTCGCCCCGGACTTCGAGCCGGCAGCCGTGGAGATCCTCGCCAAGAAGAAGAACATCCGCCTGCTCGCACTGCCCGAAGGCTACGGCCGCTACCCGGCCGAAATGCGCCAGGTTTCCGGCGGTGTCCTGGTACAGATGAGCGACAAGGTGGACGCCGACGGCGACAACCCCGCCAACTGGACCCTCGCCGCTGGCGAAGCCGCTGACGAAAAGACGCTCGCGGACCTCGCCTTCGCCTGGACCGCCTGCCGCGCCGCCAAGTCCAACGCCATCCTGCTGGCCGACAACGGCGCTGCTGTGGGCATCGGCATGGGCCAGGTCAACCGCCTCGATTCCTGCAAGCTGGCCGTCGAGCGTGCCAATACGCTGGGCGTTTCGGTGGAGTCCGACGTCGAAGGTGCTGGCGGTGCGTCTGGTCCGTCGACAGCAGAGGCGAGCGTTGCACCCGAGCGTGCCCGCGGCGCCGTTGCAGCCTCCGACGCGTTCTTCCCCTTCGCTGACGGCCTGCAGATCCTGATCGATGCGGGTGTACGCGCCGTGGTCCAGCCGGGCGGTTCCGTCCGGGATGAGGAAGTGGTCGCCGCGGCCAACGCGGCCGGCATCACCATGTACTTCACGGGTGCCCGCCACTTCTTCCACTAATCCCCACCGGCTCCCTAACCTCGCAAGGCCCCACCAGCTCCCTACCCTCGCAAGCTCGGGTCGGGGCCCTCGCTGGAGCGGTTCCACGGTAAGGGAACCCTGCCGGCGTGGGCCCAGGGTTAAACGTCGACGGCGCCTGTCCCCACTGAGGGGACAGGCGCCGTCGGGCCTTAACGGGCAGCTAGGAAGGACGTGGTGCCGGGTCCGCGCCCCGCTGCATGAGGCGCGGACCCCCTTCCGGAAGCCGAAGCTCCCGGGGCTTTGCAGCGGCCATTCGCTGTTTGGTCCAGTACTCGAGGATCTCGCCGTGGGTCTGGGCCGATTTGCTGTGGCTGACGGATCCGTTCCCGGATGCCTCGTCAGGCGAGGTTTTCCTAGGCTGCTGCGGCACTGAAGTACGTCTCCTGAATGGCCGCGCCCCAGTACGGGCCGTACATCACGGGTTTCGGAGTGTATCCGTAGCTGTTGATGGAGTTCTGGAAGCCGTCGGAGCCGCTGCCGATGAACCACGGGCCGCCTGAAGAGCCGCCGGTCATGTCGCAGGGGATTCCCTGCGTGCCGAACTGCGGGTTGGTCTTGTCGTTGGTGGCGGTGCCGGTGCAGCTCCAAAGCCGCTCGCCGTTGAAGGGCTGGGCGGCGGGGTAGCCGTAGGCGGTGTACTGCAGGCCGCGGGCTTCATTGAACGCCACGCCTGAGCCCCCGACGACGTCGGTCAGGAACTCGCCGCCAAGCTGATTCATGACCGCAAAGCCGGTGTCGTAGCTGATGTCCCCGGAGCCCTCCCACTGGGCCGTGGTGTAAAGCGCCTTGGCTGTCCAGGTTCCGTAAGGCCTGGCGCCATTCTCGTAGGCCGGTACAAAGACGAACTTGGTGGCGAACGCGCCGGGACCATTGTTGAGGCAGTGCCCGGCCGTGGCAACGGTGCTCTTGTTCGACGCAGACACGGCATTTCCGGAGCAGACGTAATTTTGGCCGCCGAGGGTGAAGAACACCTTACCGATGTGGGCTACCGGGTCCGCAGGCTGTGCGAGTGAGGGCTTGCCCTTGGTGCCCGTCACGGTGGTTTTAGGCCCCTTCAGCACGCTCGCAGCGCTGGATGATTTGCCGCGTTCCACCGCCTTGCTGGCCAGGACGTCACCGGGAATCGCCGCGCGCATGCGGTCTGATGTCCAGTAGTCCGCCGCCCCGGTGCTGTCTACCATTGCGCTGGCCACCGAAGGAGCTGCTTTATCGTCCGACGACGATGGGGCAGCATGGGCAGTTCCGGCGCCAACCAGCGCCAGGACGGCAGCCGCCGAAAGGCTCAGGAGGGTGGCTGCCAAGGACCTGGTACGCGTCATTGTTGTCCTGTCTAAAACGGGTGTGAGGGGGTCCGGGACGGCCCGCCGCGTGACCCCTCGAACCTATCGACGTATGACAAATTTGTAAATAGTAGTGACGCTTCGGGTATGGTCCGGGGCAGGCGTTCATGATCCCTCGCGGGTGCGCCGCTCTGGCAAAAACGGCCGCCGAAGGGTACTTTTCTCTATACAGTTACACGTCCGATCTGGGCTCCGGACTCTCAGCGAATTGGGGTCCCGTCGTGATTGCTTTCAGGAAGTCCGCCAAGAGGTCCGTCGTCAATGGCCGGCACGTAACAGCCGACGCCGGGGGCCAAAGTGCTTCCCCGGATGTTGAAGCCTACGCAGCAGGCCTGCAATTGCGGGACGTTGATCCCATCCATTCGTTCACGGCGACGGAGGAGCTGCGCCGCCAGGACCCCAAATACGTACAGCTCTGGCCCAGTGACATACCCCACAAGAGGCGCTGACTGGATCCGCACCGGCGACGGTGGCTCCCGGCGGTAAAGCGCGACGGCGGCTGGCCGCCCGGCGCGTGCGCACCGCCGTCGGGCGTTTTCCCATGCCCCAAATCCGCTGTAATGCAGGGCCGTTCGGCCGCCCCGGTACGGTTCAAAGCCCTGTCCTCGGGTAAGTTAAGGGAGGTGAAATAGAACAAATTTCCAAAAAATCAGCCGACCTCCAGGGAGACGCCCGCGCATGTCCAAGATTATCTATACCCACACCGACGAAGCGCCGATGCTGGCCACGTATTCGTTCTTGCCGATCATCGAGGCATTTGCTTCGACCGCAGGTGTGGAGGTGGAGACCCGTGACATTTCGCTCGCAGGCCGCATCATCTCCGTGTTCGGTGACTACCTCACCCCGGAACAGCAGATCGGCGATGCCCTTGCTGAACTGGGTGAGCTGGCAAAGACGCCGGACGCCAACATCATCAAGCTGCCCAACATCAGCGCTTCCATCCCGCAGCTGAAGGCCGCCATCGCCGAACTGCAGGGCAAGGGCTACAACCTGCCGGATTACCCGGACAACCCCTCCTCGGACGAGGAAACGGCCGTCCGCTCCCGCTACGACAAGATCAAGGGCTCCGCTGTGAACCCGGTCCTGCGCGAGGGAAACTCGGACCGCCGTGCGCCGCTGTCCGTCAAGAACTACGCCCGCCAGAACCCGCACTCCATGGGTGCCTGGTCCGCGGATTCCAAGACCAACGTTGCCACCATGTCGTCTGATGACTTCCGCGCGAACGAGAAGTCCGTGGTCATCAAGTCCGACGGCACCATCGCCATCCAGCTGGTCCGCGAAGACGGTTCGGTCAAGGTCCTGAAGAAGGCTTTCCCCGTGCTGGCCGGTGAGGTCGTCGACGGCACTGTCATGCGCGCCGCAGCGCTGGATGAATTCCTGGCAGCCCAGGTAGTCCGCGCCAAGGAAGAGGGCGTCCTGTTCTCCGCCCACCTGAAGGCCACCATGATGAAGGTCTCGGACCCCATCATCTTCGGCCACGTGGTGAAGGCCTACTTCTCCGAACTGTTCGAGACCTACGGCAAGCAGCTCACCGCCGCCGGCCTGAGCCCCAACAACGGCTTGGCCGCCATCCTGAGCGGCCTCGAGGAGCTGCCGGAGGACGTCCGTGCAGGCGTGAAGGCGCTCATCCAGAAGGGCCTCGACGACGGCCCGGCCCTGGCCATGGTGGACTCCGACAAGGGCATCACCAGCCTCAACGTGCCCTCCGACATCATCGTGGACGCTTCCATGCCCGCCATGATCCGCTCCTCCGGCCACATGTGGGGCCCGGACGGCCAGGAAGCCGACACCCTGGCGGTCCTCCCGGACAGTTCCTACGCCGGCATCTACCAGGTTGTTCTGGACGACTGCCGCGCCCACGGCGCCTTCGACCCCACCACCATGGGCACCGTCCCGAACGTAGGCCTGATGGCCCAGGCCGCCGAGGAATACGGCAGCCACGACAAGACGTTCGAGATCCAGGAAGCCGGCACCGTGCAGATCGTTGACGGTTCCGGCGCTGTCCTGATCGAACACGAGGTTGCTCCCGGTGACATCTGGCGCGCCTGCCAGGCCAAGGATGCCCCCATCCGCGACTGGGTCAAGCTGGCCGTTACTCGCGCCCGCGCTTCCAAGACGCCCGCAGTGTTCTGGCTGGACGAGACCCGCGCGCATGACCGCAACCTCATCGCCAAGGTCAACGAATACCTCAAGGACCACGACACCGAGGGCCTCCAGCTCGAAATCATGTCCCCGGTGAAGGCAACTGCCTTCACCCTGGAGCGCATCCGTAAGGGCGAGGACACCATCTCCGTCTCCGGCAACGTGCTCCGCGACTACCTCACGGACCTGTTCCCCATTCTGGAATTGGGCACCAGCGCCAAGATGCTGTCGGTTGTTCCGCTGATGAACGGTGGCGGCCTCTTCGAGACCGGCGCCGGCGGATCTGCTCCCAAGCATGTCCAGCAGCTGCTCAAGGAAAACCACCTGCGCTGGGACAGCCTGGGTGAATTCCTGGCTCTGGCCGTCAGCTTCGAGCACCTGGCCACTACCACGAACAACGCCCGCGCGCAGGTCCTGGCAGACACGCTGGACAAGGCGACGGGGACCTTCCTGCTGGAAAACAAGTCCCCGAGCCGCCGCGCCGGCGAGCTGGACAACCGTGGCAGCCACTACTTCCTCGCACGCTACTGGGCAGAGGAACTGGCCAAGCAGACCGAGGACACGGATCTGGCGGCATCCTTCGCGGCTGTGGCCAAGGAGCTTTCCTCCAACGAGGACACCATCGTCAGCGAACTGGCCGCGGTACAGGGCTCAGCGGTGGACATCGGCGGTTACTACCGTCCGGATGAGGCCAAGGCCTCGGCCGTGATGCGTCCGTCCGCCACGCTGAACAGGGTCATTGCGACCCTGAACTAAGCGGAACCGAACCAAAGAGGCGGCGCCCCGAGAAATGAACTGCTCCCCGAAAGTTGGACTGAGAAATCAGTTCTGACTTGCGGAGAGCAGTTTTATGCGTGGAAGTAGTTCGTTATCCGAGGACCAACGTGTTGCCGCGGTAGCGTTGTTCGAGACGGGCTGGGGCGCTAAAGCCGCGGCGACGCGGCTCGGGCTGGACAGGGGTCCGATCCGCCGGCTGTATGACCGATGGCGAGTTCGCGGAGGTACGACGTTGGTGACCAAACCAACCAAGCGGTTGTTCTCGTTCGAGTTCAAACTCGATGCCGTGCGTCGGTTTCAAGCCGGAGAGAGCAAGGTCGCTTTGGCGAAGGAACTTGGGCTGTCCTCTCCGCGGTTGATGGAGAAATGGGCTCAGCAGTACCGGAATGAGGGCGAAGAAGGCCTGCGCCCGAAGCCGAAGGGCCGCCCGAAGGCGGATCCGGGGACATCGGCGAAGCCTGAATCAGAGCTGCAGCGGCTGCGCCGTGAGAACGAACGTCTGCGGGCAGAGGTCGCTTTCCTGGGAAAAGTGCAGGCCTTGAGGGACGAGGAACGGCGCTGAAGGTCCGCGCGGTGTTCGCCCTCAAGGCCGAACACCGGTTGGACGTGCTCCTGGACGTCGCGGGGGTGGCCCGGTCGACGTTTTTCTATCACCAGGCCCGTCTCCAGGCCCCCGACCCGCAGGAAGCCCTCAAGGCCGCGGTCACGGAGATCTTCGAGAAGAACCATGGCCGGTACGGGCACCGCCGCATCCACACGGAACTGCTCAAGCAGGGGTGGGCGGTCGCGAAGAAGACCGTGCTGAAACTGATGCGCGCACTGCAGCTGCTCTGCAAGGTCCGGCGAAAGAAGCGGTACAACTCCTACCAAGGCGAGCAGGGCACGGTTGCGCCGAACCTGCTGAACCGGGAGTTCGACGCCGCTGCCCCGAACCAGAAGTGGGTCACGGACGTGACCGAGTTCAGCATCGGGGACCAGAAGCTCTATCTTTCACCGGTCATGGACCTTTTCGACCGGCAGATCATCTCCTACTCGATCGGCACGTCCTCGAACCTGGACCTCACCAACACCTCACTGCAGGAAGCCCTCGCCTGCCTTGAGCCCGGCCAGCAGCCTCTCGTGCATTCAGACCAAGGCTTCCAGTACCAGCACGCCTCCTGGCGGAGCCTCCTGCAGGGCGCCGGCGCGGTCCAATCCATGTCCCGCAAGGCCAACTGCTACGACAACGCCGTCATGGAGAACTTCTTCGGACACCTCAAAGAAGAGATGTTCCACCGTGTCCGGTTCATCAGCACCGAGGCCCTGGCCGCGCACCTCAACGAGTACATCCGCTGGTACAACACGGACCGGATCTCGACAAAGCTCGAGGGCCTGAGCCCGGTGCAATACCGTGCCCAGGCCCTCGCGGCTTAGGATCTTACTTGGCCAGTCCAACTTTCGGGGACCAGTTCAAAACCGGGGCGACGCCTCTTTCGTCTAGTCGACTTCGTCTAGTCGATGGGACCGGATGAAGCGCAGGTGGGTTAATACGTGATGTCCCGTCCGCCCGCACTCAGTCGCCGTCCTTGCCTTTGCCTCTATTTCCCTTGTCGTCTGTGGGCGCGGGAGCTACCGGTGCGGTGGCTCCTTTTTGGGCCGCATCGGCGTCCGCCTGCCTTTGCGCTGCGGCCGCGTCCTCCGCAGCCTTCGCTGCTGCGGCGTCGTGTACGGCCTTGGCCGCCGTCAGGTCTGCCCGGACAGCAGTGGCGGATGTCGTGATGCTGCGCCGGCGTTCCTCGGATACCTGCCCGGTCCGCGCAGCGGACGCGAGGTCGGCCTCGAGGCTATCCAAAGCTGCCAATCCGCCAGCGGGGTCATTATTCGCTGAGGCCTGGGTGACGCCGAGGACTCGTTCCTGGAGTTGGCGGGCGGCATCACGTTTAAGGCCGGCCTCAGCCGGACCGCACGCTGCCAGTGAACCGGCGAGCAGAAATGCCACTGCAGCTGTCAGGCATTTGGCAGTGGCCGAACGCCCGCGGTGCTTCGGTGCAGGGCTCATGGTTCCACGCTCTCCTGAAGTTCCTTGAGGTGGTCGCCCAAGGTGCCGGTGACGGCGGGGTAAGGAACGACGTCGGGCGTTGGCTGAGGTGCCAGGCCCAAGGTCAGCGCCGCCGAGGCTGCTCCAGCGGCGAGCACGCCCAGCGCGGTGACCGTCCAGAACCGCCTTCCGGCGTGGCGGAGACGAGACAAGCTCGGAACCCAGCCCCGCGCGTCAGGACCGCGGGTGATGTCCAGCTGGCCCTTGCTGGACCGGACTACAGGCAGATCTGATTCCGCGGTGATGGCGATGGACGGCGGCCTGAACGGCATGGCTGGGAGTACGCGGGTTGTCTCCGTCGCGAGCTCGCCCGGTGCGGACACGGGTGATACCAGGGCCTGACGCAGAACGGATTCAACATCGGACGCGACGGGACGTTCCAGCGGTTCGATGGCAGTCATTGAACGGATCAGATCAGCCCACTCCGCCGGAAGGTCAGCGGGGATCTCGGGTGCCCGGTGCAACCTGGCCACTGCGGATTCCACGGCGCTGCCCGGGAACTCAACGGTTTGCTTGATGCATTCCAGCAGTACCAGACCCAGCGAGTAGATATCCGTGGCGGGCGACAGAGGAGAACCCATGGCCTGCTCCGGACTGAGATATGCGGCCGTCCCCACCATGGTTCCCGTGGCGGTCAGCCGGGCTGAATCCGCCATCCTGGCGATGCCAAAATCCGTGAGTTTGGGTCGTAAAGGTTCGCCCGGACGGATCTGCACGAGCAGGATGTTCCCGGGCTTGATGTCGCGGTGGATGATGCCCAGGCTGTGCACGTAGGCCAGCGCGTCAGCTACGCCTGCCCCGATGACTGCAAGCTCGTCCAAGGGAACTGCACTGTGCCTGATCCGGCTGCGGAGGTCCTGGCCCTCCACGAGCTCCATGGTCAGGAACGGCCGAGGTTGGTCCAGGACACGGGTATCGATGCCTGCATCGAACAGCGTGACCAAGCTGGGATGGTTGAGCGTTGCGAGCAGTTGGATTTCGGCTTCCTGGCGCCTGAGCTCATTGGCATCCGGTGCTTGTGGGGCAAAGAGCTTCAGGGCGACATCCCTGCCCAGGTTTTCGTCCCGGGCGCGGTAGACGGATGACATGCCGCCGCGGCCGATTATGTCTGCCAGCCGATAGCGTCCGCCGAGCATTTCATTCTTAATTGAGCTAGGCGAATTCGCCACCATGACCAGTTCCTCCCGGTGCGCTGCGGCACTATTCCTGCTCAATAATACCGGCCGGTAGAGCATCCTTTGAGCCGTCTGCCGGCACGCCGGCGGCCCGGCTATGAAGTGATTGGGACTTTCTCAGCCGGACCTCCGGTCACAAGGACAAGTGCTGGTAGTTGAGCTCTCTGGTGGCCACCTCCTATCGGAAAAGTTGGCTAGGCCGCGAACGGCGGAGCCGGTGCGTTGACGGTCTTAGCCGTCGCAGTCCGTTGACTGCGGAGTCCGCTAGGCCTTCCGGCGCCGCTTGAGCATCAGCAGTCCGGCAAACAGCAGGATGACGGCCAGAGGGATCAGTGAAGCATCCATGCCCGTCTTGGCCAGGGCGGCGGTGCCGCCCTGGCCTGAGGTGTTGCCCATGGTGTTTGCAGCGGAAGATGCCGAACCGGTGGTGGTACCGGCGGGAACAACAGTGATACCGGTCGTGCCACCGCCGGTGGTGCCGGTAGTTACGGTTCCCGGATCGGTGGTGCCGGTAGTTCCGGTTCCCGGGTCTGTGGTGCCGGTAGTTCCGGTTCCCGGGTCTGTGGTGCCGGTAGTTCCGGTTCCCGGGTCCGTGGTGCCGGTAGTTCCGGTTCCCGGGTCCGTGGTGCCGGTAGTTCCGGTTCCCGGGTCCGTGGTGTCCGTGTCACCCGTCGTGCCGGTTCCCGGGTCCGTGGTGTCCGTGTCACCCGTCGTGCCGGTTCCCGGGTCCGTTGTGTCCGTACCGGGCATGTCCGTACCGGGGGTTTCAGTACCTGGGGTTCCACAGCCATCGCCGCCGCCGATGATGACACATGCATCAATAACAACATTCGCGCCGTCAAGAACGCCGGACGTGCCCAGGCCGAGGGTGATGTCGGCTGCTGCCGCGACGTCGGCGGTGGTTCCGTTGCCGGTGGTGCCGTCGATGACGTTGTTTCCGAGGCCGAGGGTGATGTCGGCTGCTGCCGCGACGTCGGCGGTGGTTCCGTTGCCGGTGGTGCCGTCGATGACGTTGTTTCCGAGGCCGAGGCCGAGGGTGATGTCGGCTGCTGCCGCGACGTCGGTGGTGGTTCCGCTGCCGTTGGTGCCGGTTACGGTGTCGTTGCCCAGGCCGATTGCGACGTCGGCTGCTGCCGCGACGTCGGTGGTGGTTCCGCTGCCGTTGGTGCCGGTTACGGTGTCGTTGCCCAGGCCGATTGCGACGTCGGCTGCTGCCGCGACGTCGGTGGTGGTTCCGCTGCCGTTGGTGCCGGTTACGGTGTCGTTGCCCAGCCCGATCGCGAGGCCGGCTGCAACGTCAGCCGTGGTTCCGCTCCCGTCGGTGCCGCCGAGTCCGAGGTTGACGTCGACCACAGCGGCGACGTCAGCAGTGTCCGACTGCGTTGAGCCACCCAGCAGGCCCAACGACGTCGTATCTGCGGACGTCGCCGCTGAGACCAGTGCAGAGGCCGTGAGGTCCGGTCCGCTGGTTGTGTCCGCGGCGCTGGCCGCGGTGGCGCCGAAGGCTAGTAGCCCGCCGGCAAAGAGGGTGCTAAGCAGCCCCCTACGAAGGTTGCAATTCATGGTGTTTTCTCCTGAAGAGTTGATTTGGGGCGCTGTTCAGCGCCTCGAGGCCGTGTTCCGCCCATCAATAAGGGCAGGGGGGCTCAACTAGTCAGGAGAGGAACCGGGGTCGAATGACACCGGCGAAGGGACATGCTGAGGTGATCCGCTGACGGGGAAGGCTCCCGAAAGCGGCAGGTTGAAACCGAACTCGTCCAGCCAGGCAGCAGAGCCTGAGACGCCGGAGGGCGAAGCGCCGCTCCCCACACCCGAAGCAGGTCCTGCCGGAGCTGGAGCCGGAGGCATGGACGGATCGACTGTCCACGTATTTCCGGGCGCAAGCGGGAGCGTTCGTGCGCTGGTCTTGGCCAGCGCGGACGACGCGCCAGTGGCGGCCCGAAAGTGGTCTGCAGTGTTGGAGGAGCGGCCCGGCGCATCATCGGCGCTGTGCTCTGCACCTGCAGTTGGTCCCGCGGCGGCATCCGCAATGGTGGAGGCCTCACCGGCGACGGCAATCCCGTCAACGATCAGGTCGGGCAGCGTGACCGGCACGGCCGCCACGGTTGCATCCACCAGATCGACCACGGGCTGCAGCACGGGTTCAAGAACGGGGACCGCTTCAGCGAGCGGAGGGGCGACTGTCTCAACCAGGTCATCGGCAGCCATATCGACCACTCCGGCAACCGGGACGGCCACGGAAGTGACGGTGCCAGCCGGAACCACGCTGTTCACTACGGGTAATGGGGCTATCAGGTGGTCAGCCGTGCCTGCCACCCTGCCTACTACGGGCTGCAGCAGTCCGTTGGGAGAAGGAGCCGGGGACGCGGCCTCAAGAATGGGAGAGGCAGCACCGGACAATGGGGCCGTAAGGGACGAAACAGATGACGCTACGCCGCCCAGAACGGATCCTGAATCTCTCGAGGAGTCTGCTGTCGCGGCTGAAGCGGAAAGTGTCAGCCAAGTGGCAGTCACCGCACCTGCGAGGAGAAGTGGCCGGAGCGCACGCCAGGGCGAACGGAATTTAGCCATGCGTACCACCCCCAGCATCGTTGAGACCTACGATTTCATCAGCGTAAGACTCTCGCGTGCAGGAAGTCTAGGGAAACTGAAAATAAATCCATCAAGCTTACTAATTTGTCACTCAGTCATCGATAACCGAAAGATGACAGTCAATCCTGTTTACAAAAATGTCATAGGCCAAAACGATCAGTGGGCATCATTCGGGTAGCTGACGCCCAGCTGCCCGCGCACTCCGTCAAAGAGCCGCATGGTATTGATGGAATCCTCCAGCGGCATGACCGGGCTCTCGGCCAGACCCTGTTGGATGCAGCGTGTCACCTCGCGCAGTTCGTAGGTATAGCCGATGCCGACGACGTCGAACGCCTCCGTGCGCACGCCCTCCCGGCCGACGCCGATCACTAACTCCCGCGGATTGTTGATGGAACCGACACTCTGGAGGTAGCCCAGGCTGCCGGCCACGGTGGCAGTCCGTGGACCGTACGCCAAGAGTGAGGACGTCAGCTGGGCCTGGGCACCATGGTTGTAGCCGAGCGTCAGCGCATTCTGGGCGTCTACGCCGTCGTCATTAATGAAGCCCGTGGCACTGACGGTCTGCGGAAACCCCAGCGTTCCCAGTGCCCACAGCAGGGGGTAGACCGAGATGTCCAGGAGGGCGCCGCCACCGTCCTGCCTGGCCCACAGCCTGGACGTCGGGGAATACGGCGCCGGAAAACCCAGGTCAGCGGTCACCCAGTGCACGTCCCCGAGCTCCCCGGATTCGGCAATCTCGAACGCCCGCTGCATGCCCGGGAGGAAGCGGGACCACACTGCCTCCATGAGGAAGAGCTTCCGTTCCCGGGCAAGCGCGACGAGCTCGCTCGCTTCCCTGCCGTTGATGGTGAACGCCTTTTCGCATAGGACGTGCTTGCCCGCATTGAGCGCAGCAAGCACGATCTCGTGGTGCTGGGCGTGCGGCGTGGCGACATAGACGACGTCAACCGAGTCATCGGCGAGCAGCCGCTGGTAGCCCGGCACGCCGTCGTCGTCCCCGTAGGCCTTGGCGAAACCGTAGTCCGCCGCGAAACTCTCCGCCGTGCCCTGTGAGCGGGAACTGACGGCATAGAGCTCGGCGTCTGGGAGTAGTGCCAGGTCCTGCGACACTGACCGCGCGATCCCGCCGGTGGCTATGACGCCCCACCGCAGGCGTTTTCCGGTGGCAGACCGGGGATCCGGATCGGACTGGCTGGACAGCCACGGTGTGGCAATGGGCGCGCTCATGGAGCCCATCCTCTCATCCAGACCAGTGCGGGCGTCAGACCAAGGCGCGCGCCGGTTCTTCCGTCAGCCGGCCCTGCTGGAGCCTGAAGCGGCGGTCCGTCTTGTTGGCCAACGCCTTGTCGTGGGTGACCACGAGGATGGTGGTGTTGTGGTCACGGCTGAGCGAGCTGAGCAGTTCGATGATGTGATCGCCCGTATGCTCATCAAGGTTGCCTGTGGGCTCGTCCGCGAGGATCAGCTTGGGTTCGTTGGCCAGCGCCCGGGCAATCGCCACGCGCTGCTGCTCGCCGCCGGACAGCCGGTTGATTCGCCGCACCTGTTTCTCCCGGTCCAGCTGCACCTGCTCCAGAAGGTCCGTTGCCCGCTGCCGACGCTCCGTCCTGCGCACTCCCGCGAACTCCATGGGCAGCATGACGTTGTCCATCGCCGAAAGATTCGGGATCAGATTGAACTGCTGGAAAACGAACCCGATATCCCGGCGCCGGTACTCGGTCAGCTTGCCGTCCGGCATCCCGGCCAGGCTCACGCCGTTGACGACGACGTCTCCGCTGGTCGGTTTGTCCAGCGCACCCAGGAGGGACAACAGTGTGCTCTTGCCGCTGCCGCTCTTGTCGACAATGGACGCCAGCGTGCCCTGCTCCAGAACAAAACTGACGTCGTTGACCGGCTTGATGGTGCGGTCACCGGAGTTGAAAGTGCGGACCAGGTTCTTGACTTTAATCATGGCTATTCTCCTCGCAGGACTTCGATGGGACGGATGCGTGCCGTGAGCAGCGCCGGGACCAGCGCGCCGATGATGGCCACGCCGAAAACCGCTGCGATGCCGGCGGCGATGACGCCGGGGGAGGCGCTTGCTGTGACCGACGTCAGCAGCTGGGAAGCGCCGCCAAGGGGGTTCCCGGAGGGAAGCCCAGCGCCGCCGGGGAAGCCAGCGCCGCCGCCCGGCATTCCGGCGCCGCCGGCAGCGCCGGCCATGGTGGCCCCGCGACCGGTGGTGGCCGCCGTCGTCGTGGTGTTGGTGCTGATCAGCGCGGAAGCGATGCCGCCGCTGGCAAAGGAGGCGACGGCCGCGCCCACCGCGCTGCCCATGGCCACGAGGACCAGCGCCTCCAGCACGAACTGCACGCCGATGGTGCGGTTGGGGGCTCCGATCGCCTTCAGGACACCGATTTCCCGGCGGCGCTCGCGGACCAGCATGACCATGATCAGCAGGATGATCAGCCCGGCGGTGCCCAAGGCTGCTACGAAGGCGATGAACGAGATGTTCTTGACGCTGCCGAGCGAGCTGAAGGCGGACTCCAGGTTCTGGCCCTGGGTGACGTCGGCCTTGTCGGTGCCGAGGGCGGACTCAAGCGCGGTCTTGGCGGCCTCGAGGTTTTCCATGCTGTCCACCGTGACGATCATCGAGGACAGCTCACCCGGCAGTTCCGCGACGGTCTGCGCCGTGGGCAGGGTCAGGTACAGGGCGTTGTTGCCGAACGTGGTGCCGGAATCGAAGAGGCCAGCCACAGTGAACGTCTGGTCGTTAATGGTGAACGTGGAACCGATGGTCAGGTTGTTCTTCTCGGCCAGAGTGGTTCCCAGGAGGGCGTTGGCGGATTCAGCCGTGTAGTCGCCGAGCCCGGTGCCTTCGGTGATGGTCAGGGCCTTGCCGGTGGTGTCCACTTCGCCGCCGATTCCGGTTGCAGTGATCGGGAGCGAGCGTACCGGCTGCGCGGTGGTGGTTCCCGTGGTGCCGTTCGCGGCCTGGTTCCGTCCACCGAGGGTGCCAGCGTCGATGGCTGCGGTAAGGCTGGTGGTCAACGTGGTGGCGTTCTGTCCGGCGGGACCGCCCTGGCCGCCGCCGGGGCCAGCTTGGGTGCCGGCCGCCGTCTGCGCTGCCGCTTCGGCGGCGTTCCGCAGCCGGAGTGAGCTGGTGCCGACGACGGAGGATATGTTGGGGACTGCAGCTGCGGTGGCTGCCTGCTCGGCGGTCAGTGGTTCGCCGCCGCCTGGGGCCGGCGGAAGGCCGGCATCTGCTCCTACCCTCGCGGCCGGGCCTGTGCAGGAAGGCGGCCGAAGCTGTGTTTGGGCTGTGAAAGGCGGCGGGCAGTGAGAGAGCGTTAGTGAAAAGCGTGTATTAAGTGAGAGAGCGTTGGAACGCGGAATGCCCCGGCTCCCTGTGGGGGAGCCGGGGCATTCGATGTAAACCGGTGGTGACCGGCGGATGGCGTTACTTAGACCGCGTTACTTGGTCAGCGGGCCCAGTACCGGATCGTCCACGTAGGCCGTCTTCACGTTGGCGGCGGTCACGATGACCGGCGGCAGCAGGAAGGCGGGTACGGTCTTCACCGTGTTGTTGTAGGACTTGTCGTCGTTGATCTCAGGCGTCTTGCCTGCCTGCAGATCCTTGACCATCACGATCGCGTGCTCAACGAGCTTGCGGGTGTCCTTGTTGATGGTGGAGTACTGCTCGCCGGCAAGGATGGACTTGACGGATTCAACTTCCGAGTCCTGGCCGGTGATGATGGGCAGCGGCTTGCCGGCGGCCTTGACCGAAGTCAGGACAGCGCGGGCCAAGGTGTCGTTCGGTGAAAGGACGCCGTCCAGCGAAGCGGTTCCATAGGAACCGGTCAGCAGGGTGTCGGCGCGGCGCTGGGCGTTCTCAGCCTTCCAGCCCTGGGTGACGGCCTGTTCGAAGCTGGCCTGGCCGGAGAGTACCTTCAGCGTGCCGTCGTCGATCTTGGGCTTCAGGATGCTCATGGCACCGTCGAAGAAGACCTTTGCGTTGGCATCATCCGGTGAACCGGCGAAGAGCTCGATGTTGTAAGGGCCGGTCGGTTTCTTGGCCTTCATTCCGTCGAGCAGCGCCTGGCCCTGCAGCACGCCCACCTTGAAGTTGTCGTAGGCCACGTAGTAGTCCACGTTCTCGGTGTTGAGCAGCAGCCGGTCATAGGCAATGATCGTCGCGCCGGAGTCCTTCGCCTGCTTCAGCTGGGTGCCCAGCTGGGCGCCGTCGATGGCACCGACAATGATGACCTTGGCGCCCTTGGTGATCATGGCACTGATCTGGTTCTGTTGCTCGGAGACGCCGCCGTTGGCGAACTGCACGTCGGGCTTGAAGCCTGCGCTGGAGAGCCCGTCGTTGAACAGCTTCTCCGCCAATACCCAGTTTTCGCTGGTCTTCTGGGGAAGCGCGACGCCGATGGAGGAGTTCTTCTCGAAGCCGCCGGCCCCGGTGGTGCTGGTGGTGCCGGGTTCGGCCCGTCCGCACGCCGTCAGCGCCAGTGCTGCGATTGCAGCTATCGCTGCTGCCTTTCCTGCTTTACCAATCATTCGCATTTCTTGGTCCACTTTCTTTTTGGGGGTATTGGTTCCGGAACCTGAATCGCTCAGGCTTCCCTGGCGATCGTTTCCTTGGTGGAGGTGGTTTCGTCGGGCTGCAGGGTTGTGCCGGGCCCGCCGGTTGGGCGGTTGAAGTTCTGCATCATCAGTCCGATGATGGACCGCTTGCCCTGAGATTTGTTGTAGACGTCGAACGCCACGGCGATCAGCAGGACCAGGCCCTTAATGATCTGGGTGAGGTCGGCGCCGACGCCGAGGAGCTGCAGGCCATTGTTCAGGACTGCCATGACCAGGCCACCGATGATGGAACCGATCACGGTGCCCACGCCGCCTGTCACGGCCGCGCCGCCGATGAAGACTGCGGCGATGGCGTCCAGTTCCCAGCCGACGCCGTCGAACGGGCCCGAAGCGGTGGAGCGGCCCACGAAGATCATGCCCGCGAGGCCAGCCAGGATGGACATGTTCATCATGACCAGGAAGTTGACCTTCTTGGACTGGACGCCGGAGAGTTCGGCTGCATGCCGGTTGCCGCCCACGGCGTAAATGTGGCGACCCACCACGGTCTTGGAGGAGACGAAACCGTAAATCAGGACCAGGACGGCGAGGATCAGGCCAGGGATGGGGAAGGACGTGCCCGGACGGCCGGTGGCAAAGAGGTACGTGGCGTACAGGATGGCCGCGCAGACCAGGACAAGCTTTAGGACGACCACCCAGGTCTCTGCCACTTCGGCGCCCAGCACCTTCGCGGACCGGCGGCGGCGGATTTCGCTGAAGATCACAAAGGTGACTGCAGCGAGGCCGATCAGCAGGGTGAGGTTGTTGTATCCGGTGCTGGGCCCAACCTCAGGAAGGTAGCCGGAACCCAGGTACTGGAAGTCATTGGGTACCGGGATGGTGTTGGACTTGCCCACGAACTGGTTGAAGCCGCGGAACAGCAGCATGCCGGCCAGGGTGACGATGAACGCGGGAATGCCCACGTACGCCGTCCATAGACCTTGCCAGGCTCCGATCAGCGCACCGAGCAGCAGGCCGAGGAGCACTCCGGCGTACCAGGGGATACCCCAGTCGCGGATGGCCAGGGCCACTGTCACGCCCACAAACGCGGCCACGGATCCTACGGAGAGGTCGATGTGACCGGCGATGATGACCAGCACCATGCCGATGGCGAGGATGAGGATGTACGAGTTGCCATTGAAGAGGTTGATGACGTTGCCCGGGGTGAGCGTGCGGCCCTCTGTGGTGAATTGGAAGAAGATGATCAGCGCAACCAGAGCGAAAATCATCCCGAATTGGCGGGTGTTGCCGCCAAAAAGCTTCTTAAGCGCGTTCATTGTTTCAGTCCTTGTATCTGGAAGGATCTGGAGGATTCCAGAGGGTCAGGCGGCCTTGCGGGCGGAGGTCATCAGCTTCATGAGGCTTTCCTGGCTCGCTTCCTCTTTGTTCAGGACGCCGGTGATGGCGCCCTCGAAGATGGTGTAGATGCGGTCGGAAAGACCCAGCAGCTCGGGCAGCTCGGAAGAGATGACCACCACGCCTTTGCCCTGGTTGGCCAACTGCTGGATGATGCCGTAGATCTCGTACTTGGCGCCCACATCGATGCCCCGCGTCGGTTCATCCAGGATGAGAAGGTCCGGGTCCGTGAACATCCACTTCGCCAGGACCACCTTCTGCTGGTTGCCGCCCGAGAGCTTGGCGACGCCTTCCTCCACGGAGGGCGTCTTGGTACGCAGTGCCTTGCGGTACTCCTCGGCTACGGCGAATTCCTTGGCAGTGTCCACCACGCTGTTTCGGCTGATCTTCTTGAGGTTCGCTGAAACTGTGGTGGCCTTGATGTCATCGAGCAGGTTCAGGCCCAGGGACTTTCGGTCCTCCGTCACATAACCCAGACCGGCGTCAATCGCCTGCCGAACGTTTTTGAGGACGACTTCCTTGCCGTCTTTGTAGATGTGGCCATTGATGAACCGTCCGTACGAGCGACCGAAGACAGAACGGGCCAACTCGGTGCGGCCGGCACCCATCAGCCCGGCGAATCCCACAATTTCCCCGCGGCGTACGAAGAAGTTGGAGCCCTTGCAGACAAGCCTGTCCTGGATGGCGGGGTGGCCCACGGACCAGTCCTTGACTTCGAAGAACACCTCGCCGATCTTCGGCGTGTGGTCAGGAAAGCGGGACTCGAGGGCCCGGCCCACCATGCCCTTGATGATGCGGTCCTCGTCGACGCCGTCGGCCTTGACGTCGAGCGTTTCGATCGCCTTGCCGTCCCGGATGATGGTGATGGAATCGGCGATCTGCTCAATCTCATTGAGCTTGTGGGAAATGATGATCGAGGTGATGCCCTTGCCCTTGAGGCCGAGCATCAGGTCCAGGAGATGCTGGGAATCGGATTCGTTGAGCGCAGCGGTGGGCTCGTCCAGAATGAGAATCTTGACCGACTTGTTCAGGGCCTTGGCGATCTCCACCAACTGCTGCTTGCCGACGCCGATCTCCTTGATGGGGGTGTCCGGGTCTTCCCTGAGGCCCACCCGGGCCAGTAGCTCCGTGGACCGCTGCCGGGCCTCCGCCCAGTTGATGACGCCGCGTTTGGTCGGTTCGTTGCCCAGGAAGATGTTCTCCATGATGGACAGTTCCGGGATCAGGGCCAGCTCCTGGTGGATGATCACAATGCCGGCGTGCTCGCTCGCGCGGATGTCCTTGAACTGCTGGACCTCGGTCTGGTACACGATGTCGCCGTCGTAGCTGCCGTACGGGTAGACGCCCGAAAGCACCTTCATCAGCGTGGACTTGCCAGCGCCGTTTTCGCCGCAGATTGCGTGGATCTCGCCGGCCTTGACCCGGAGGCTTACTTCCGCCAAAGCCTTGACGCCGGGAAATTCCTTGGTAATTGAGCGCATCTCGAGGATGACCGGGTCAGTGTGCGTGGTGTGGGACGACATTTGTCCTTACGCCTCCAATGCATGACTTCTTTGTCCGCCCAGCAAAGCGCAGGGTCGTCTGATGAAAAAGTAAACTGGATCACACCCGTTGTCGTCAAGTCTTTAACGCAATTACCGGGTAACGAAACGGCTACGCACGCCGGATCCCGGCATGCTGGAACACCAGTGCGGCCGCTCCCAAAGCCTCTGCGCGGTCCCCAAGTGAGGACATCGTCAGCGTGGTGGTCTCGCCGATCACCGGCACTGCATGACGGATAAGCCCCCGCCGAATGGGGTCGAGCAGCAGGTCGCCCAGGCCCGCAAGAGGGCCGCCCACCACGATCACTTCAGGGTTGATCAGGTTCGCTACGTTGCCCAGGGCACGCCCAACGGCCAGGCCTGCATCGTCCACCACCCTGAGTGTTGCGGAGTCGCGCGCCAGGGCTTTGCGCACGATGTCCGCAGGTGTGAGGGGTGGGTCTTCCCCGCGGCCCAGCAGCTCAATCATGGTGGTGGTGGAGGCAATGGTTTCCAGGCAGCCACGGTTGCCGCAGCGGCACACGAGCCCGTGCTCGTGGATCGTTGCATGGCCGATTTCGCCGGTAATGCCAACGGTGCCGTAGTAGGGCGCGCCGTTGAGGATAAGGCCGGCGCCGATGCCCGATCCGATCTTGAGGAACATCAGGTTGCTCACGCCTGAATGTGGTCCCCACGTAACCTCGGACCAAGCGCCAAGATTGGCGTCGTTGTCAACGAATACGGGTATTTTGAGGGTTTCCTCCAGATGGTGAAGGATGTTGATTCCCACCCATTCCGGGAGGATGGCGCCCTGCGCAACGGTGCCGGTCCGGCGGTCGATGGGGCCGGGAATTCCGACGCCGGCGCCCACCACCAGGGTCCGGTCCACGCCGCTTTGCTGCAGCAGTTTGTCCAGCAGTGCGACGGCGGCCCGGATGCCTTCCTCGGCCTGGTGGCCGAGCGGCAGCAGGACGGATTCCTCGGCGATCACGTGGTAGCTCAGGGATGCCAGAACCACGCGCAGGTGCCGTCGGCCGAAGTCGATTCCCACAGCCACCGCGCCGTTGCTGTTGAGTCTTACGTTGAGTGCCCGGCGGCCGGAACTGGTGATCGGTTCGGTTGACGCCAGGCCCGCATCCTGCATGATTTTGACGATGTTGGACACCGTGGCCGTGGAGAGGCCGGTCTGGCGCGCAAGCTCGGCCTGGGTGGACGGGCCGCTCATGAGGGTCTCGATGATCCGTTGCTGGTTCAGTTGCCGGAGGGCCGACTGGGATCCCGGATTCTTTGGCTTGCTCCTCGTCGAGCGCGGTGTGGCGGACATGAAAAGAAGACTGCCCTACTTTTACGGTTGCAGTCAAGAAGTTAACGCAAGGAGTGTGCCGGATGAGACAAATTGATGGGACGATCCGCCCGTCCTGTGGCCTTGGCCGGTGCAATTGGCCCCGGATGCCGTTCAGGTCCGGTGGCTAGGCTGGAAAAAAGCGGACGCATTGGCCGTCCCGATCATGTGAGGTGGTAACGGTGCTGCTGGCCCTGATGCAGGCAAACGCCCGCGTACTCGACATAGAGGCAAACCGCGCCGCCCTGGATGCGGCGGCCGGCGCCGCTGCCGCGGAAGGCGCGGCAGTCCTGGTTACGCCGGAGCTGTTTCCCGTGGGCTACGCCCCGCTGCGGCTCCGCGCGGAGCTGGACCCCGCCCGGCTCCCTGCCATCCGCGAGACGTTGCGCGGCATCGCGCGGCGCCACGGTATCGGGCTGGTCTACAGCCTGCCGTCGGTCACGGACAGCGGCAGCTGGCACATCACCTCCACGCTGGTGGACGGCGCGGGCGCCGAGCTCCTCACCTACGCAAAGGTGCACCTCTTTGGCGATGACGAGCGCGCGGCGTTCAGTCCCGCGGACGCGGGTCCCGCCGTCGTCGATTTCAACGGGTTCCGGACATCCATGGTGATCTGCTACGACGTGGAATTTCCCGAAACAGTCAGGGCCGCGGCGCTGGGCGGCGCGGAGCTGCTCCTGGTGCCCACGGCCCTGGCGCACGGCTTCGAAACCGTTCCGCAGGTCCTGCTCCGGGCCCGTGCGCTGGAAAGCCAGCTGACCATCGCCTACGCCAACCACTGCGGAACCGAGGACGGCTGCGAATTCCTGGGCGGGAGCGTCGTCGCCGGCCCGGACGGTTCCCTGCTGGCCGCCGCCGGGCCGGGAACCGAAATCCTGTACGCCAAGGTGGACCCCGACGCCGCCCGAAACGCCCGTGGCCTGGTGCCCTACCTCCGCGAACGCCGCCCGGATCTTTACCGGTCCTGGGGCATCTGAGGCTCCACCCCGTCCACGTACTGCAGGGCAATCCACAGCTCCGCCCGCACCTGGGCGGAACCAAGGTCCATGGCCAGCAGCTCGGCCACTGCATTGATCTGGCGCCGCACGCTGTTCCGGTGCATCCCCAGGACTTTGGCAGTGGCATCCCAGTTGCCGTTTTCGCCCAGCCACGACTTCAGGACACTGAGTTGGGGGCTGATTCGGTCAGGCTCCTGCGCCAGGATCGGTTCCAGCAACCGGGCGGCAAGCATGGTGCCGGCGCTGCGGCCCAAGAGCCCCGTGACCGACCACGTGACGTCATCCACGCGCACGCTTTGTCCGCTGGCCTGGACGCGGGGCCGCAGCGACGCCGCACGCTGGTACGCGGCAGGAAGTCCGGCCATTTCCGTCGGATCGCCCACCACCAGGCGCCAGCCCAGCTCCTCCACCTCATGCAGCAGCGTGTCGTCCACCTTGAGCCGGGTGACGGCGGCAAACCCGTAGTCCGTCAGTTCCACCATCTTCGTGTCGAACAGCCTGCGCCACTGCAGCAGTTCCCTGACAGGGCCATCGGCCGGCGCGGGCGCCGACGCGTCCGCTCGCACGCCCTGAACCACCCGGAGGGCACCGGACCGGGTTCCGGAAACGCTTTGCGCCAGGAGGTCCCTGAGGACGTTCAGCTGCCGGGTTGAGCCGGCGGCCAGGCTCTCCGGATGCAGCAGCAGCGCCGTTGCCAGCTGGCTGGGGGCGAGCGAGCCGCTGGTGCGTTGTCGCACCAGCAGCTCCAGCAGCCCCACTACCGAGGACACCACACTGTTCTGCGCCGGGGTCAGCGCCCTGTCCGTCCCGAGGATCAAAGCGCCGAGGGTGGCGTCCCGCGTGCTGCGCAGCGGATGCCCGAACACCAGGGCAGAGCCGGGAATGTCGAAGGAATCCATTTCCACCCTGGGGCCGCTGCCGCTGAGCAGCCGGTCGAGGATCTGCTGCAGGGCGTGAAGTTCGACGCCGGTACCCGCCCGGGCGCGGACCCTTCCGTCCGCGCCGACCAGCACCGCCCACACGGGAACCCGCTGGGCCAGGGCGGCCAGGAGTTCATGCTCGGGACGGGCGGAGAGGACTGCGCGCATCAGCTGCCGGTTGATGTCCGCCAGCTGCCTGAAGACTTTGGCGTTGTCCGATTCGAGCAGCTGCGAAAATTCCAGCCCGATGGCAGCGAACGGCACAGTGCCTGGCACCTCAACCAGCGTCAGGTTATGCCGGATGCAGGCCTTCACCAGTGCCTCCGGCACTGCGTCGAAGTAGGGTTCCAGCCCGAAGCCCAGGGCCCCCACCCCGGCTCCCACCAGACGCCGCACATACGCGTCAACCCGGGCCTGGTTGCTTGCCTCGCCCACAAACGGCAGCCCCGCCGTGAGGAGGAACTCGCCGTCGAGCAGGTACGGCGTGGGGTCCTCCAGCTCGCTGGGCTCGACCCAGCGCAGCAGGCCGGAACCGTTGCCGCCGTCGTGCAGGATCGTTAACTCCGGCGGCAACTTTTCCAGGAACTGCTCCAACGTGACGGCGCTGAGCCGCTCCGCACCGGTCCCCCTTCCGGTTACGGCTCTGGTTCCCGCTCCGGCGGCAGCTTCAGGCGACATGCGGCACGCTGACTTCAGGATCCTGGTAGTCGGGGCATTCGTAGGCCCTGGGCAGCCGCGGCGCTATCCGGTTGATGATTTCGTCGCCGTGGCTGCCGATGGCCGAGCCCCATTCGTCCGCGCTCGCCGCACCTGAGTCCGGATCGCCGAACAGCACGGCCGTGTCGCCGACGGAAACTCCGCAGGCTTCCGGGCCGAGGTCCACCATGAACTGGTCCATGCACACCTTGCCGATCACGGGAACCCGCCTGCCGCCCAGTTGGACAATGCTGCGCCCTGAGATGCCTTTCGGGATGCCGTCCGCATAGCCGAGGGGGATCAGCCCCAGATACCTTGCCTCGTGGGTGATGGCCTGGTGTTCGTAGCTCACGCCGGTGCCGGCCGGAACCTTCTTCACGAGCACAACGGGAGCCGTGACAGTCAGGGCCGGGCGCAGCCCGAAATCCGCGGGGTCAAGATGGTCGGCGGGCGCCAGGCCATAAATGGCCAGCCCGGCCCGCACCATGTCGAAGGCAAACTCAGGGCGGTCCAGGATGTTGGCAGAGCTGGACACATGCCTCAGCTCCGGTTCCAGGCCGCCTTCCCTGGCCTGCCGTACGGCTTCCCCGAAGGCGTCCACCGCTGCGGCGTTCCCGGGGTGGGCCGGTACGTCGGCCCAGGCCAGGTGGGTCCAGATGCCCCGGACAGTGAGGGTCCCCTCGAGCTCGGCGTTGCGTGCAGCGGCCACAAGGCCAGCCCAGTCTTCCGCGCGGGCGCCGCCGCGGCTCAACCCGCTGTCCAGCTCAAGGTGGACCGCGGCCGGCCTTCCGAGCGTGCGGGCGATGCCGGCCACAACGTCGAGTTGGGCGGGGCTGCCCAAGGACATGTCGACGTCGTTTTCCACAGCTTCGCGAATGATCTCGCTGGACGCTGTGGCGAGGTACAGCCAGGACAGCACCGGCGCCGTGATGCCTGCGCGGCGCAGCGCCAGGGCCTCCGTGAGCTGTGCCGTTCCGAGCCAGTCAGCGCCGGCAGACAGGGCAGCCTGCGCCACCTCGACAAGCCCGTGGCCATAGGCGTTGCCTTTCACCACCGCCATGAAGTGCGGTGCGGGAGTGAGTTTCCGGAGGGCGCGGACATTATCGGAAATCGCGGCCAGATCAACGCTGACCCGGCCGGAAAGCACTGCCGAAGGCGTGCTGGTCTGTTGTGCATTACGTCTCATGCCAGAACACTATAGGTCATTTTGCACACTCATGAGAGGTGGCTCACATGCCTAAGCTGGGCGAGGGGAAACGACAACTACTCACGAACGGACGTCAACGATGACTGTGCCCACCTACACAGAACGCCGGCCGGCACCGCCTGCCGGCAGGCCCGGCCTGGCCGCGCAACTGCTGCGCCGCAAGCCGATCGGACAGATGGTCAATGAAGCCGAAACAGGCCATGGCGGCACCCGCCTGATCCGCAGCTTCGGCGTTTTCCAGTTGACCATGATCAGCGTCGGCGCGACCCTGGGAACCGGTATTCTGGTGATCCTGGGCGAATCGGTTCCGCTGGCCGGGCCGGCCATCTGGATCTCCTTTGCCATCGCTGGACTCGCCGCCCTGCTGTCCGCGGTGTCCTACGCCGAAATGGCCGGACTGGTTCCGGTGGCAGGTTCCAGCTATTCCTACAGCTACGCCACTTTGGGCGAGGGTATGGCCTGGATCTGTGGCTGGTGCCTCGTGCTCGAATACGCAGTCTCGGTTGCGGCGGTGGCAGTTGGGGCCGGCCAGTACGTGAACGAGTCCCTGGCGGTCTTCGGCCAGTTCCTGCCCGACGCAATCTCCCAGCCACCCGGAGACGGCGGAGTGGTGAACGTCCCGGCGATGGTCATCGTTCTGCTCGCCATGATCCTGCTGGTTCGCGGCGCCAAGGAAAGCGCCTGGATTAACACCGCCATCGTGGTGGTCAAAGTGGGAATCCTGATCTTCTTCTGCGCCGTGGCTTTCACCGCCTTCAGCGCCGGCAACTTCGAGCCTCTCCTGCCCATGGGCGCTGCTGGTGTCTCAGCCGCCGCGTCCAGCGTCTTCTTCTCCTACATCGGCTTCGACGCGGCGTCCACGGCCGGTGAGGAAGCCCGCAATCCCAAGCGCGACCTGCCGCGGGCCATCATGCTCTCGATGCTGATCGTCACCACCATCTATGTCCTGGTTGCCGTCGCGGCCGTCGGCGCCCGTCCCTGGGGCTGGTTCGACGGTAATGAAGCAGCACTCGTGAAGATACTTGAGGAAACCACCGGACAGCCGTGGATCGCCCTGGTCTTCGCCGTCGGCGCGGTCCTTGCGATCGCCAGCATTGTGCTGACTGTCCTTTACGGACAGACCCGTATTCTTCTCTCCATGGCCCGCGACGGGCTTATTCCAAAAATCTTCGGCCGGGTCTCCGCGAGGACCGGCACACCGGTTGCGGGCACCCTGATCGTGGGCCTCCTCGTGGCAGTCACGGCCGGCCTGGTTCCACTCGGCGCCCTGGCTGACGCCACGAGCATAGGCACCCTCTTCGCCTTCGCGCTGGTGAACGTTGCCGTCATCTACCTGCGCCGTGTGCGGCCTGAACTCAAGCGGACCTTCCGGGTCCCGCTGTTTCCGCTTACGCCCATCCTCGGAGCGCTCATGTGCGCCTACCTCATGGCCAACCTGGGCGCCGACACCTGGGTGACCTTCGGAATCTGGATGCTGGTGGGCCTGGCCGCCTACTTCGGCTACGGACGCCGGAACTCCAGGGTAGCGGCGCTGAGCCACGAGGAATACCGTGAGCTGAGCAGGCCGGAATCTTCAACGCCGTCCACTCCCGAACAATCGAAGGCAGAGCTTTCATGACCGTCGCCACCGAACTCCCGGCTTCTGACCCGTCCAGCACCCCGGCTGGTCCCATCACCATGCTGAACCCCGATTTTCCGTTCAGCTACGACCACTACCTCGCCCATCCGGCAGGGCTCGGCGCGGTTCCGCCGGAGCTGTACGGCACCGAGGTGGCAGTTGTAGGAGCGGGCCTTTCGGGCCTCGTCACGGCCTACGAACTGATGAAGCTGGGCCTGCGCCCTGTCATCTATGAAGCGGATCAGATCGGCGGCCGCTTGCGGACGGCCGGTTTTCCGTCCGCTCCCGGCGTGGTGGCCGATCTGGGCGGCATGCGGTTCCCCGTGTCGGGCAGGGCTTTCTACCACTACGTGGACCTGCTGGGGCTGGACACCCAGGATTTCCCCAACCCGCTGGCACCCGTCACGTCCAGCACCGTGATCGAACTGGCCGGCCAGAAGTACTACGCCGAGACCGCCCAGGACCTGCCGCCGTTCTTCCGCGAGGTGGCCGATGCCTGGAAAGCCGCGGTGAACGACGGCGCGAAGTTCGTCGAAATGCAGGAGGCCATCCGGGCCCGGGACACGGGCCGGATCAAGGAGCTCTGGAACGAGCTGCTGCCGCTCATGGACGAGCAGACCTTCTATGGGTTCATCGCCGGGAGCGAGTCATTCAAGGAAGCCGGCTTTGCGCACCGGGAGGCCTTTGGCCAGGTGGGTTTTGGCACCGGTGGCTGGGACACTGACTTCCCCAACTCCATCCTGGAAATCCTGCGCGTGGTCTACACCGACGCCGATGACCAGCATCGGCTCATCAGCGGGGGAGCCCAACGGCTGCCCGAGGCACTATGGCAGCACGCGCCGTCGGGCATGGCCCACTGGCCGGACGGAACGTCCCTGGCGTCGCTCCACTCCGGCACGCCCCGCGGGGCTGTGGGCAGGATCAGCCGCGATGCCGATGGCGACCTCCGGATCAGGGAGCGCTGGGGCCGTGAGGCCAGCTACCCTGCGGTGGTGACCACGTGCCAGTCCTGGCTGCTGTCCACGCGCATCCACACCGAGGAGGCACTGTTCCCGGCCGAACTGTGGACTGCGATCGAGCGTTCGCACTACATGCAGTCCTCCAAGACGTTTGTGATGGTGGACCGGCCGTTCTGGAAGGACGTCGACCCGGATACCGGCCGTGAAGTCCTGTCCATGACACTGACGGACCGGCTGAACAGGGCCACATACCTCCTGGATGACGGTCCGGACAAGCCGGCAGTGATCCTGCTGTCCTACACGTGGAACGATGACGCGCTTAAATGGCTGGCGCTGGACGCCGACGAACGCGTTGAGCTGATGCTGCACTCGCTGGAGCAGATCTACCCTGGCGTGGACATCGCCAGCCACATCGTGGGCCAGCCCATCACGGTTTCCTGGGAAGCGGACCCCAACTTCATGGGCGCCTTCAAAGCGAACCTGCCGGGGCATTACCGCTACCAACAGCGCCTCTTCACGCACTTCAAGCAGGACAAGCTGCCCGAATCCCAGCGCGGGATTTTCCTCGCGGGTGACGACGTGTCCTTTACCGCGGGCTGGGCCGAAGGCGCCGTGACCACCGGCCTGAACGCGGTTTGGGGTGTGGTGAACCATCTGGGCGGGACATCGGCGCCGGGCAACCCCGGACCCGGTGAACTCCTGGACGCCATCGGGCCCATCGCCTTGGACTGAGGGGGTGGGACTAGCCGTGCAGCTCCCGGTGCGCGCGGGCCAGTTCCACGTAGCGGGCGGCATTCTGCTTCACGCCGTCGAACTCCTCGTCGGTGAGTTCCCGCCGTACCTTGGCGGGGACGCCGGCCACGAGTGACCGGGGCGGCACTACCGTGCCTTCCAGGACCACGGCACCTGCCGCCACGAGCGAGCCGGTGCCGATCACGGCGCCGTTGAGCACAGTGGCGCCCATACCGATCAGGCAGTCGTCCTCCACGGTGCAGCCATGGACGACGGCGGCGTGCCCCACACTGACCCCGGCCCCGACGCTGCAGGGGAAGCCCGGATCGGCGTGCAGCACCACGTTGTCCTGCAGGTTGCTGCCGGCGCCGACGCTGATGGCCGCTGTGTCCGCACGGACCGACACACCGTAGAAGGCGCTCGAATCCTCAGCGAGCGTGGCCCTGCCGATGATCGACGCCGTCGGGGCGATGAAGGCGGATGCATGGACGGCCGGTGATGCGCCGGCGAAATCGTAAAGAGGAGCCATGGGCCAAGCCTAGGACATCCGTGCCCCTCACGTGGGAGAGGCAGGGGTGCGGAGGATCAGGAACTGGTAGTGCTGCGTCCAGGTCCCCGCGCCCGGTCCGGATTCCTCGCCGTTCCCCTCCGGCCAGGTGACAAAGTCCTCGATGGCACCGT
This sequence comes from Arthrobacter sp. 4R501, assembly GCF_002929755.1. Classification (NCBI taxonomy): domain Bacteria; kingdom Bacillati; phylum Actinomycetota; class Actinomycetes; order Micrococcales; family Micrococcaceae; genus Arthrobacter; species Arthrobacter sp. 4R501. The sequence goes on from NZ_PJIW01000004.1 coordinate 81,311, forward strand.
GCCGGCCAAAGACCCGCCGCACCGTCGCGTCGCTGCGCCGGCTGAAGAACCGGGGTTCGACGTCGTCCTCGGGGTTCAGGACCTCTTCATCCTCACCGGACCAGAGGCCGACGGCGATGGGCGCGCTGGGTGCCGTGACGCGCACCAGTTCGCGCAGGACGCCGTCGATATCAGTGGCGGGGACGTGCAGCAGCGTGCTCATGGTCCAGAGGGCCGGGAAGGTTCCGTCCGGGAAGGGCAGCTGCCGGGCGCTGGCCACGGAGACGTCCAGGCCCTTCGCCCGGGACCTGCGGACGTGCTCCTCGGAGAGGTCAACGCCGGTGTAATGGATGCCGGCCCGGACGAACTCCAGGCCATCGAGCCCCATGCCGGAGCCGATCTCCAGGACGTTGTGCCGGCCCTCGGCCTTGAGCAGCGAGATGAACCGTTCACGCTGTTCTACCCGCTGGGGCGCAAGCGGATGTTCCGTGCCGGACGCCGCGCGGCGGTTATAGAACTCGGCGAGGCGCTGCTCGTTGCCCGGTTCCTCCAGTGCATTCTCAACTGCGTCCATGGCCAACGACCTTAAATAGGGGACCGCTTAGTTAAAGACCACTGTCCGGTTGCCGTCCAGCAGCACTCGGTGTTCGGCATGCCATTGGACGGCCTGCGTCAAAGTGCGGCCTTCCACGTCCCGGCCCATCTGCACGAACTGCTCCGGAGTGCGGGCGTGGTCCACGCGGATGACTTCCTGCTCGATGATGGGGCCCTCGTCCAGCGCGGCCGTGACGTAGTGGGCAGTGGCGCCGATCAGCTTCACGCCGCGGGCATGAGCCTGGTGGTAGGGCTTGGCGCCCTTGAAGGACGGCAGGAACGAGTGGTGGATATTGATGGCCTTGCCGGTGAGCTCCGCGCACAGGTCATCCGAAATGATCTGCATGTAGCGGGCCAGGACGGTCAGCTCGATGTCGTGCTCGGCCATGAGGGCCCGCAGCTTGTCCTCGGCCTGGGCCTTGGTGTCCGGGGTGACCGGGATGTGGTGGAACGGGATGCCGTAGAACTCGGCCAGCCCGGCCAGGTCACGGTGGTTGGAGACAATGGCGGGGATCTCGATGGGCAGGGTGCCGGAGCGCTGCTGGAACAGGATGTCGTTGAGGCAATGTGCGGACGTGCTGGCCATCAGCAGCGTGCGCACCTTCTGGCCCACGGGGTTGAGGCTCCACTGCATGCCGAAGGAGTGGACCACCGGCTCAAGGGCGGCCCGGACCTCGGCCCTGGAGGCCGTCGTCGTCGCTTCCACCCGCATAAAGAAGTTGCCGGTTGCGGGGCTGCCATACTGCTGCGAGTCCAAAATATTACAGCCCGCCACCAGCAGCGCTCCGGCCACTGCGTGGACAATTCCGGGGCGGTCTGGGCAGGACAATGTCAATACGTAAGCTCGGTTCAGCTGCTCTTCAGTCACAACTACAAGCCTACCCGCGCGGTCCGCCCGCGTTTGGTAGTCTGGTGGGGTCGCAACTGGCGTTGGGTGGCTAACCACCAGGGAGTGGCAATCACGAAGACCACGGATCGTACGCCTGGGCCGAGGGTCATGTCTTACCGGAACTGCATCCTCTGAGGGTGCGGTTCGTTTTCACGCCCTGTCATCAAGGGGCGGTGATGAGCGCCAGCCGGTAGCCTGACCTTAGCAGTGCCCGTATCCCTAGCCAGGAGTTTTTCGTGACTACTACCGCCACCACAACAGTCGCCGTCAGCAACCAGTCGCTGGCCGAGCTTGACCCCGAAATCGCAGCAGTCCTCAGCCAGGAACTTGGCCGCCAGCGCGGCACCCTGGAAATGATCGCCTCCGAAAACTTTGCCCCGCGCGCTGTGATGGAAGCACAGGGCTCGGTCCTGACCAACAAGTACGCCGAGGGTTACCCGGGCCGCCGTTACTACGGCGGCTGCGAATATGTGGATATCGCGGAGCAGCTGGCCATCGACCGCGTCAAGGCACTGTTCGGTGCCGAGTACGCCAACGTCCAGCCGCACTCCGGTGCCCAGGCCAACGCCGCAGCACTGTCCGCCATGATCACCCCCGGTGACAAGATCCTGGGCCTGTCCCTGAGCCACGGCGGCCACCTGACCCACGGCATGAAGCTCAACTTCTCCGGCAAGCTCTACAACGTGGCTGCCTACCAGGTGGAGCCGGACAACTTCCGCGTTGACATGGACAAGCTGCGCGAACAGGCCATCGCCGAGAAGCCCCAGGTCATCATCGCCGGCTGGTCCGCCTACCCGCGCCACCTGGACTTCGCGGCCTTCCGCGCCATCGCCGATGAAGTGGGCGCGCTGCTCTGGACCGACATGGCACACTTCGCCGGACTGGTGGCTGCGGGGCTGCACCCGAGCCCGGTGCCGTACTCCGACGTCGTCACCTCCACCGTGCACAAGACCCTCGCCGGCCCGCGCTCCGGTGTGATCCTGGCCAAGCAGGAGTGGGCCAAGAAGATCAATTCCAACGTCTTCCCGGGCCAGCAGGGCGGGCCGCTCATGCACGTCATTGCAGCCAAGGCCGTTGCCTTCAAGATCGCCGGCACAGAGGAATTCAAGGAGCGCCAGGAGCGTGTCCTCGAAGGCGCCAAGATCATCGCTGACCGCCTCAACGAGTCCGACGTCTCCGACGCTGGCGTCTCCGTCCTCACCGGCGGCACCGACGTGCACCTGGTCCTGGTGGACCTGCGCAACTCCCAGCTCGACGGCCAGCAGGCCGAGGACCTCCTGCACTCCGTGGGCATCACCGTGAACCGCAATGCGGTTCCGTTCGACCCCCGCCCGCCGATGGTCACCTCCGGCCTGCGCATCGGCACCCCGGCCCTCGCCACCCGCGGCTTCGGTGCTGCCGAGTTCACCGAGGTGGCAGAGATCATCGCCACTGCACTGAAGGCCGGCACCGCCACGGACGTCGAGGCACTTCAGTCCCGCGTGGACAAGCTCGCCGCCGATTTCCCGCTGTACCCGCAGCACGAGCAGTGGTAGTCCATGACCATTGAAACTGGAACTGCACAGATTCTTGACGGCAAGGCTACCGCCGCTGCCATCAAGGCCGAGCTGACCTTACGCGTGGCCGCACTCAAGGCCAAAGGCGTCGTCCCCGGGCTGGGCACCATTTTGGTGGGCTCCGATCCCGGGAGCACCTGGTACGTGGGTGGCAAGCATAAGGACTGCGCGGAGGTGGGTATCACGTCCATCCGCCGCGACCTGCCGGAGGAGACCACGCAGGACGAACTCCTGGCCGTGGTCCGCGAGCTGAACGACAACCCGGAATGCACCGGCTACATCGTGCAGCTTCCCTTGCCCAAGCACATCAACCAGGACGTCATCCTGGAGGCCATGGATCCGGACAAGGACGCCGACGGCCTGCACCCAATGAACCTGGGCCGCCTGGTGGCCAACGTCAGCGGACCCATGACCTCGCCGCTGCCGTGCACCCCCAAGGGCTGCGTGGAACTCCTCACCCGGCACGGCATCAGCCTCAAGGGCAAGCGCGTCCTCGTGGTGGGCCGCGGCGTGACCATCGGCCGTCCCGTCGGGCTGCTGCTGACCCGCAAGGACGTCAACGCCACGGTCATCCTGGCGCACACCGGCACCGTGGACCTGGCCGCCGAACTCCGACAGGCCGACGTCGTGATCGCCGCCGCGGGAGTCCCGCACATGATCAAGGCGGCGGACCTGAAGCCGGGCGCAATAGTGCTCGACGTCGGCGTGAGCCGTGTTGACGACGGCAACGGTAAGGCAGTGGTCACCGGAGACGTGGACCCCGCTGCTGCCGACGTCGCCTCGTGGATCTCCCCGAATCCGGGCGGCGTAGGGCCGATGACCCGCGCCATGCTGCTCGCCAATGTGGTGGAGACCGCGGAGCGCCAGGCGGGAGTCGCCTAGTCCCGGCGTAGAACAAACAACGCCCGACGGCGGTCCGCACCTTGGCACTCAAGGCGCGGGCCGCCGTCGGCCGTTTCAACGACTTCCCGCCCCAAGTGGCTGGCAGTTAACGCACTGAAAACGCGTTTTGGGAGCGTTAACTGCGAGTTAGTTGGGTGAGGCGGGGTGTGGTGTTCGCCGGGGGTGGAAGGTGCCCTGGGGCTCTGCTGCGTTTGAGACAATGGACGCATGCGATCTCTGGGTAACACTCAATCTCCGTCCGGCCGGTCCAAGGGCGGCTTCTCCATGCTGCGGATAAGCGGTCCGGGAATGATGGTCTTTGTCATCGCGTTCATCGTTGCCGTGATCTTTGCCGCGAACCAGAACGACGTCGTGGGCTGGGTTGTCGCCATCATCGCCGCCTTCTGGCTGGCCCTCGCAGCCTTTGTGGTGTTCAGCATCCAGAAGGCCGCCAAAAAAGCCGGCGCGAAGCTGACGGAAGCCCAGAACGCATTCAACAGCGCAGCCGGCCGTGCGCCGTCGTCGTCTTCAGCCGACCACGGCGGCACCCGGGTGGTGTACGAGCGGAACGAAGCGGACGAAGTCCGCGACCTCAAGCTGGACCACTCCTTCAAGATCGTCCAGGTCCAGATCCAGGTAGTGGAGAAGGAACGCGCCAAGGGTGAGGCAGCGGACCAGGATACGATCCGCCGCGCGCTGGAGACCATCGAGATCACCGCCACCAATGCCCGCGACATGATCCGCGCCTCCGGTGGCACCGGGGACCCGGTCAGCGGAACCATCATCGACTAGAGTAGTGCGGGTGATCTCGGCATTGAAGAAGGACCACCTTCGCATCGCATCAGTCAACGTCAACGGCCTCCGGGCTGCCTACAAGAACGGTATGGCGGCATGGCTGGAGCCCCGCGAGGTGGACATTCTATGCCTCCAGGAAGTCCGGGCCCCTGACGCGATCGTCCGCCAGCTGCTCGGTGATGGCTGGCACATCCTGCACGCCGAAGCCGAGGCCAAAGGCCGCGCCGGCGTCGCCATTGCGTCCCGTGAAGAGCCGCTGGAAACCCGTATCGGCATCGGCGATGACTACTTCGCCACCGCCGGACGCTGGGTTGAGGCTGATTTCAGGGTGACCGACGCCGAGGGGAACCCCGCGCAGCTGACCGTTGCCAGCGCCTACGTGCACTCCGGTGAAGTGGGCACACCGAAGCAGGTGGACAAGTACCGCTTTTTGGATGTCATGACCACCAGGCTGCCGGAACTGTCCAAGCACAGCGACCACGCACTCGTCGTGGGCGATCTCAACGTGGGCCACACCGAACGGGACATCAGGAACTGGAAGGGCAACGTCAAGAAGGCCGGCTTCCTGCCTGACGAACGCGCCTATTTTGACCGCTTCTTCGGCGAGGACATCGGCTGGAAGGATGTCCACCGTGGCCTGGCGGGCGACGTCGACGGCCCCTACACCTGGTGGTCACAGCGTGGGCAGGCGTTCGACAACGACACCGGCTGGCGTATCGACTACCACATGGCCACCCCGGACCTCGCCGCCGCCGCGTTCTCGGCAGTGGTGGACCGGGCACCCTCGTGGGACACCCGTTTCTCTGACCATGCCCCGCTGGTAGTGGACTACCGGCTCTAAGCCCCGAAGGTTTCTTCCCATGACTAGCCCGACTTCCCCGGCGCCTAAGAAACGCATCCTCTCCGGCGCCAAGCCCACGGCGGACTCCCTGCACCTGGGCAACTACATTGGCGCTGTCCGCAACTGGGTGGACATGCAGGCCGAATATGATGCCGTCTTCTTCATCCCGGATCTGCACGCCATCACCGTGGACTTCGATCCCGCCGAGCTCGCCAAGCGCACCCGCGTGGTGGCCGCGCAGTACATTGCCGCCGGCATCGACCCGGACAAAAGCATCTTCTTTGTGCAGTCCCACGTCCCCGAGCACGCGCAGCTGGCCTGGGCACTGAACTGCATCACCGGTTTCGGCGAGGCGTCCCGGATGACGCAGTTCAAGGACAAGACGCAGAAGTCGGGCGCGGACGCCGCAACTCTTGGCCTGTTTGCGTACCCCACGCTCATGGCAGCGGACATCCTGCTGTACCAGACTGACCTCGTGCCGGTGGGCGAGGACCAGCGGCAGCACCTGGAGCTCACCCGGAACCTGGCCCAGCGCTTCAATACGCGCTTCGGCCACACGTTCACCGTGCCGGAGGCTACCATCCTGAAGGCCACCGCCAAGATCTACGACCTCCAGAGCCCGACTGCCAAGATGTCGAAGACAGGCGGGTCGCCCCACGGTTCCATCCAGCTGCTGGAGGACCCCAAGCTCGCTGCGAAGCGCATCAAGTCCGCGGTCACTGACACCGGATCCGAGGTCCGGTTCGATGCCGAAGCCAAGCCCGGGATCTCCAACCTCCTCACCATCTACTCCACGCTCACCGGGAAGTCCATCGCTGAGCTGGAGGCCGAGTACGAGGGCAGGATGTACGGCCACCTGAAAGTGGACCTTGCGGAAGTCATGGTGGAGTTCATCACGCCGCTGCGGAACCGCACGAACGAACTGATGGCTGACCCGGCCGAGCTGGACCGGTTGCTGGCCCAGGGCGCCGAGCGGGCCAGGGAAATCGCCGCAGTGACCCTTGGTCAGGTCTATGAGCGCATGGGCTTCCTGCCGTCCCTCAGCCTCGCAGGCGTCCGCTAGCTCGATGTCGGCCGCCAGCAATGTCAGTGAAGGAATGAGCGTAGGCGTCATTCTGGGATTCCCCCCTGCCATCGCCGAGGAACTTCAACGGTGGCGCGCCTCCTTCGGGGACCCCATGGCGGGGGTGGTGCCCGCGCACATCACGCTGGTCACCACCACACCCACCCAGGACTGGGCAGCCACTGAGGCGCACGTCCGCGAGGTGGCGCGGCGGCAGGTCCCGTTTATGGTCACCATTGCCGGGACCGGAACGTTCCGCCCGGTATCCCCGGTGGTCTACATCAACGTGGAGGACGGGTTCGAATCCTGCGTGGAGCTGCACGAAAAACTCCAGACGGGCCCTCTGCGACGCGAGCTGCCGTTCTCATACCACCCGCATGTCACCATCGCCCACGATGTTGCGCCCGAAAGCCTGGACGAAGCCGAAACGGTGCTTGAAAGTTACCGGGCAACGTTCCCGGTGGTTAGCATGGGACTCTACGAGCACGATGCCGACGGCATCTGGCAGCTACGGGAAGAGTTGGACTTTGGGACCGAAACTGACGACGCCGGCGGGTCCTTCGCCGCGGACGCCAACACAGCCGCGGACGCCGACGCAAACGGAGCCACCGCTCCCCACTGAACAGGCCCGCCTGAAGCTGGAAATCATCCAGAAACGGATGGAGTGGGCCAAAGCCAGAAGGTCCGACGGCGGCCCTGTGGCCAGCTCGCTGGCGATGCTCCAGTGGCTGCTGGCCAGGCTTAATGCCTTCCGCCCGATGCGCGCGTGGCAGCACTACAACCTCCAGCACGGCCCGTTGATGAGCGCCGGCATCGGCTTCAACATGTTCTTCTCCATCACCGGCCTGCTGGCCACGGGTTTCTCCGTTGCCGGCCTGGTGCTGCGCGGCCAGCCTGCCCTGCTGGACACCATCATCGGCAGCGTGGCCAGGAGTGCGCCCGGACTGCTCAAGGTGGGCGGGGGAGAAGGGCTGGTTGATCCGAAGGACCTCCTGAACCCGGACGGCCTCGGCTGGACCGCCGTGATTGCCGCCGTGGTTACGGTCATCACGTCCCTGGGCTGGATCGCCGGACTACGCGACGGCCTGCGCGGCGTAGTGCAGCTGCCGCCCCTGAAAATCAACCCGATTGTCCTCAAACTGCGCGACGCCGGCACCCTCCTGCTCCTGGGAGTGGCCCTGGTGATCAGCGCCGGAGCCTCCCTGGTGTTCGGCACGGCGGCCGGCTGGGCCACGGACTTCCTGCAGCTCGATCCGGCGGTGGCAGGTCCGCTGACCACCGTGATCAAGATCGGTGTGCCGCTGACGCTCAACTGGGTCACGGCGGTCATCATGTTCCGGCTGGCCGGTGGGCTCAAGCTCTCCCGGCGGGCACTCCTGGAGGGGACCATCCTTGCCGCGGTGGGCACCACCGTCCTGCAGGTCTTCAGCACTGAACTGCTGGCCGGTGCGGGACGGAACCCCATCCTGGCGCCGTTTGCCATCATTATCGGCCTGCTGATCTGGTTCAACCTGGTCAGCCAGGTCTACCTCGTGTCCGCCGGCTGGTCCACCATCCGTGAAGAGGACCTCAGGAGCGCACCCACCGGCCAGGACAAAGCCCTGTGGGGCTCCCGGCAGGTCCAGCCCGGCAAAGTACCCGTGGAGGGCCACAGCGACGGAAAGGGCCCCGGCCCCGGGCACCAGGGCAGCCCGGCAGTTACTTCCCGGCGTCGAGGTACTGGTCGGCCCAGGCAGAAATAATCCTGGCCGCCCGGGCTGCCTGGCCCTTGCCGGTCAGCAGGTGGTCACTGCCTTCGAGCGAGACGAAGTTCCGCGGATGGCGCGCCGTCTGGAAGATCGTGCTGGCGTTCTCGATGCCCACAGTGTTGTCCGTGGGGGAGTGAAGGACCATCAGCGGCTTATGCAGCTGCCGGATGCAGTCAGTGAGGTCCGCTTTCTCCAGGTCCTCCACAAAGTGCTTCCGGATCTCCACGCGTTTCCCGCCGAGGTCCACTTCCGCGCTGCCCTCGCTGAGGATCTTGTCCAGTGCCGCGTCAAAGACGTGGGCCACGTGCTTGGGTGAGAAAGGGGCCGCAACTGTTGCGACGGCGTCGAGCTCCGGGATCTGGCGGGCGGCCGAAAGCACCGCCGCGCCGCCGAAGGAGTGGCCCACCAACAGCGAGATAGCCCTCCCCTGGCTGCGCATGAACTCGGCGGCCACCACGGTGTCCGCCACCTTGTGGCTGAAGGAGCCCTCCGACCAATATCCGGCGGACTCGCCCAGGCCCAGGTTGTCGAAACGGAGCATCCCGATACCGGTGTCAGCCAGGGCCTTGCACATGCGGGACGCCGCGGGGCTGTCCTTGCCCAGGGTGAAGCCGTGGGAGAACACACCCCAGCCCCGCACCGGCCCCTCCGGGACGTCGATGATGCCGGACAGGAGCTCGCCGGTGGATCCTTCGAAGCTGACCTTTTCGGAGCGGGACATCGCGTACTGCTTTCGTTGGTGGCGTCAGGTGTTAAACAACGACGGCGCCCATCCCACCTAAGGTGGGTGACGCCGTCGTAAGCAAGAACCTGAATTAGATCTTACGGGAGAGAATTGCCTGCTTGACCTCGGCGATCGCCTGGGTCACCTGGATGCCGCGGGGGCATGCTTCGGAGCAGTTGAAGGTGGTGCGGCAACGCCACACGCCTTCCTTGTCGTTCAGGATTTCCAGGCGCATGTCGCCGGCATCATCACGGGAATCGAAGATGAAGCGGTGGGCGTTGACGATCGCGGCCGGGCCGAAGTACTGCCCGTCGGTCCAGAACACCGGGCAGGAGGACGTGCACGCCGCGCAGAGGATGCACTTGGTGGTGTCGTCGAAGCGCTCACGGTCCTCGGCGGACTGCAGGCGTTCCTTGGTGGGCTCGTGGCCCTTGTTGATCAGGAACGGCATGACTTCGCGGAAGGACTGGAAGAACGGCTCCATGTCCACAATCAGGTCCTTCTCCACCGGCAGGCCCTTGATGGGCTCAACGGTGATGGGCTTGGTGGTGTCCAAGTCCTTCAGGAGCGTTTTGCAGGCAAGGCGGTTGCGGCCGTTGATGCGCATGGCATCGGAACCGCAGACACCGTGGGCGCAGGAACGGCGGAACGAAACGCTGCCGTCAATTTCCCATTTGACCTTGTGCAGGGCGTCCAGCACGCGGTCGGTGCCGTACATGGTCACCTTGAAGTCTTCCCACGTGGCGTCCTCGGACACCTCAGGGTTGTAACGGCGTACGCGCAGGGTGACGTCGAACGTGGGGATCTCTCCGCCGCCTCCGATGTGTGCGGGCAGTTCGATCTTGGAGGCTGGCTCAGCAAGTTCAGCGGTCATCTTAGTACTTCCTCACCATCGGCTCGTAGCGGGTAAAAACGACCGGTTTGGTGCCCAGACGGATGCCGGCTGTTGTTTCCGCGGACCCCGCGGTGCCGTCGGCCGGGGCGTGGTCATCCTTGTACGCCATGGAGTGCTTCATGAATTTTTCGTCGTCGCGTTCCGGGAAGTCCTCGCGGAAGTGTCCGCCGCGGGATTCCTCCCGGTGCAGGGCGGCCACGGTCATGACCTTGGCCAGTTCCAGCAGGAAGCCCAGCTCAACGGCTTCGAGCAGGTCCAGGTTGAAGCGCTTGCCCTTGTCCTGGACGCTGATCTTCTTGTACCGCGCCTCGAAGGACTCAATGTCCCTCAGGACCTGGTTCAGGGTGTCAGCCGTACGGAACACCTGCATGTTGGCGTCCATGGTGTCCTGGAGTTCCTTGCGGATCACCGCCACCTTCTCGTCGCCGTTGCCGTTGCGGGCAATATCCAGCAGCTCGATGGTGTAGGCCTCCGGGTCCTCCGGGAGGTCCACGAAGTCAGCAGTCTTGGCGTACTCCGCGGCGGCGATGCCGGCGCGCTTGCCGAACACGTTGATGTCCAGCAGTGAGTTGGTGCCGAGGCGGTTGGAGCCGTGGACCGAAACGCAGGCAACCTCACCGGCGGCGTAAAGGCCCGGGACCACGGTGTCGTTGTCCTGCAGGACCTCGGTGGTGATGTTGGTGGGGATGCCGCCCATGGCGTAGTGCGCCGTGGGGAACACCGGAACCGGCTCCGTGTACGGTTCCACACCCAGGTAGGTGCGGGCGAACTCGGTGATGTCCGGGAGCTTGGCATCGATGTGTGCCGGCTCCAGGTGGGTCAGGTCAAGGAGGACGTAGTCCTTGTTCGGGCCGCAGCCGCGGCCTTCACGGACCTCGTTGGCCATGGAACGGGCCACGATGTCACGTGGTGCCAGGTCCTTGATGGTGGGGGCGTAGCGCTCCATAAATCGCTCACCCTCGGAGTTACGCAGGATGGCGCCCTCGCCGCGTGCGGCTTCGGAAAGCAGGATGCCCAGGCCAGCGAGGCCTGTCGGGTGGAACTGGAAGAACTCCATGTCCTCCAGCGGAATGCCCTTCCGGAACGCGATGCCCATGCCGTCGCCGGTCAGGGTGTGGGCGTTCGAGGTGGTCTTGAAGACCTTGCCGGCGCCGCCGGTAGCGAAGATCACGGACTTGGCCTGGAACACGTGGAGCTCACCGGAGGCGAGGTCATAGGACACGACGCCGGCAACGCGCTTCTGCTTGTACGGCGTGCCGTCCTCGCGGACGGCGTCTTCCTCGACCGTCAGGAGGTCGAGGACGTAGTACTCGTTGTAGAACTCCACGTTGTGCTTGACGCAGTTTTGGTACAGCGTCTGCAGGATCATGTGGCCGGTGCGGTCCGCTGCGTAGCAGGCGCGGCGGACGGGTGCCTTGCCGTGGTCGCGGGTGTGGCCACCGAAGCGGCGCTGGTCGATCCGGCCTTCGGGCGTGCGGTTGAACGGCAGGCCCATCTTTTCCAAGTCCAGCACGGCGTCGATGGCTTCCTTCGCCATGACCTCGGCGGCGTCCTGGTCAACCAGGTAGTCGCCGCCCTTAATGGTGTCAAAGGTGTGCCATTCCCAGTTGTCTTCTTCGACATTGGCAAGGGCCGCACACATACCACCCTGCGCCGCACCGGTGTGCGAGCGGGTGGGGTAGAGCTTGGTCAGTACTGCTGTTCGCGCGCGCTGACCGGACTCGATCGCGGCGCGCATGCCAGCGCCACCGGCACCGACGATGACGACGTCGTACTTATGGACCTGCATACTTGGGCGCTCTTTCTCTCAAAATTCGCTATAAAACAACGGGCCGGCGTTGCCTGCACCGCAAAATACAGCCTGCGGCTCACCGCGGGCAGCGGATGATCTGGCTACGCGGGGCAGAAGCCGCCGGGCAGCGGAACGCCGTCAACCACGGGGCACGGGTTGAAGGTGAAGATCACCAGGGTGCCGAGGACGATGATCACGGTGGTGGCCGCGTAGAGGACGATCTTGAGCCAGAGTCGGGTGGAATCCTTCTCGGCGTAGTCGTTGATGATAGTGCGTACGCCGTTGGTGCCGTGCAGCATGGCCAGCCACAGCATGGCGAGGTCCCAGATCTGCCAGAACGGGTCAGCCCACTTGCCGGCGACGAAGCCGAAGTCGATGGCGTGGATGCCTTCGCCCACCAGGAGGTTCACGAAGAGGTGCCCGAAAATGAGCACCACCAGCACCACGCCGGAAAGGCGCATGAACAGCCAGGCGAACATTTCGAAGTTGCCCCGGCTTGCGCCGGTGCGGCGGTACTGGGGGGAAATTTTCCCACTGCGTGGGCTGTCGATCGTTGCAGTCATGGCTCAGTGACCTCCGAGTGCGAGGGAAAGGTGGCGGATGGAGAAGCCGACCATAACCACTACCCACAGGGCCAGGACGGTCCACAGCATCTGGCGCTGGTACTTGGCGCCCTTCTTCCAGAAGTCGACTGCGATGATCCGCAGGCCGTTAAAGGCGTGGAAGACAATCGCGGCAACCAGGCCCGTTTCACCCAGGGCCATAAGGGGGTTCTTGTAGGCACCGATAACAGCCGTGTAGGCCTCCGGGGACACACGCACCAATGAGGTGTCCAGCACATGGACCAACAAGAAGAAAAAGATCACTACACCGGTAATCCGGTGTCCTACCCAGGACCACATGCCTTCACGGCCGCGGTACAAGGTGCCAGCTGGTTTTGTCGGCACTGATAAACCTCCCTGCAACACAGCGGCGCTGGCATGAGATCCACGCGGGGGGAACGCCTGCTGCGAGAGCAACTCGTAGCTCAGGCCTAAATCTAGGCTTCGCTCACAGCTTATTCAATTTAGGAACTCCTTGGTGACCCCGCAATGCCTGCGTTTTGCCTGCAGATGAGACGAACACCACACCATGGCGTGTGCCTGCGGGAGTTGGCGGAGGGTTCTGAAAGGGCAGTTCACGGCTCGTCAGCTAAAGTAGCCGTGATGAGTACAGACAAAGTGACAAGCCCGGATTCACCCCTGAACCGCTTTATTGCGGTCATTCCGGCAGGCGGAGTGGGGACCCGCCTCTGGCCCCTGTCACGGGCAGCAGCTCCCAAATTCCTCCATGACCTCACCGGGTCCGGCAGCACTTTGCTGCGCGCCACCTACGACCGCCTCGAGCCGCTGGCCGGCAGGCGCGTCCTCGTGGTGACCGGCACTGCACACCGGGCCGCCGTCTGCCGCCAGCTGCCCGAGGTCCAGGAGTCGGACCTGGTCCTGGAGAGTGAGCCCAAGGATTCCGGCGCCGCCATCGGCCTGGCTGCCGCCATCCTGTACCAGCGTGACCCGGACACCATCATGGGTTCCTTCGCCGCTGACCAGGTCATCAGTCCTGACCACCTGTTCCAGCAGGCCGTCCGCGAGGCCATCCACACGGCCGCCGCCGGCAAGATCGTGACCATCGGCATCAAGCCGACCCACCCGTCCACCGGCTTCGGTTACATCCGCGCCGGCGAGGCACTCAACATCGAAGGTGCCCCCAGCGCCCAGGCCGTGGTGGAGTTCGTGGAGAAGCCGGACGAGGAAGTTGCCCAGCAGTATGTGGACAGCGGTGAGTATGTCTGGAACGCAGGAATGTTCGTGGCTCCCGTTGCCCTGATGCTGAGGCACCTTGAGGCCAACCAGCCGGAGCTGTTCAAGGGCCTGCAGGAGATCGCCCAGGCTTGGGACACTCCCGAACGTGATGTCGTCACAGCCCGCGTCTGGCCCACATTGCCCAAGATCGCCATTGACTATGCGGTGGCGGAGCCCGCCGCCGCTGCCGGCGATGTGGCCGTTGTGCCGGGCACCTTCGGATGGGACGACGTCGGGGACTTTGCTTCGGTGGGTCGGCTCAACAGTGCGCGGGAAGTCGATGACGTCACCGTTATCGGTGAAGGCGCCCGGGTTTTCACTGAAAACGCCAGCGGTGTGGTGGTTTCGGACACGAAGCGCGTGATCGCCCTGATCGGCATCAAAGATGTGGTCATCGTTGACACGGGCGATGCCCTCCTGGTGACCACCAAGCAGCACGCGCAGCGGGTCAAGGGAGCCGTTGACGCGCTCAAGGCCAGTGGCGACACCGACGTTCTGTAACCCGGTCGGGAGTGTCCAGGCGCGGCACAATCTGTAACGCGCCCGCCCTGATGACGCTATTCCGTGGACGCTCGCTAGAGTAAATGAGTGCGTAATTACACTACTGAAGCCGAGCCCACCGCATTAGTGCGGCCATGGTTGGAACCCCTCCTGCCGGAGCTGATCGACTTCCGCCGGGATCTGCACGCGCACCCCGAGCTTTCCTTCAAGGAATTCCGCACCACAGACAAGCTTGTGGAGCGGCTCGAGGCCGCCGGACTGGCTCCGCGGCGGCTTGAAGGCACCGGCCTCACCGTCGACATCGGCGAGGGTCCCATCGCCACAGCGCTCCGGGGCGACATTGACGCCCTGCCCATCATCGAGGAAACGGGGCTGCCGTTTGCCTCGAAGAACCATGGCGTCACGCATGCCTGCGGCCACGACGTCCACACCGCCGCCATGCTGGGCGTGGCGTTGGTCCTCCAGCGCATGCACCTGGAAGCCCCCCTTGCCGGCACTGTCCGGATCATCTTCCAGCCAGCGGAGGAGACCATGCCCGGCGGTGCGCTGTCCTGCATCGAGCAGGGTGTCCTGGAGGGTGTGCCCCGCATCCTGGCGCTGCACTGCGATCCAAGGATCGACGTCGGACGCATCGGTACGCGCATCGGCGCCATCACTTCCGCCTCGGACACCATCAGGATCGAGCTGAGCGGCCGCGGCGGCCATACCTCCCGTCCGCACCTGACGGAGGACCTCGTGTTCGCCCTGGCACAGATCGCCGTGAATGTTCCGGCTGTGCTGTCCCGCCGAGTTGACGTGCGCAGCGGTGTCTCTGTGGTGTGGGGCCATATCTCCGCCGGATCGGCGCCGAACGCCATTCCCGGCACGGGCTTCATGGCCGGGACCATGCGCTGCCTGGACCGCGATGCCTGGAAGGACGCCGGCGAGCTCCTGGACGAAGTGGTACATCAGGTGGCCGCGCCCTACGGTGTCGAAGTACGCCTGGAGCACACCAGGGGAGTGCCGCCGGTGGTCAACTCGGAGCACGAGACCGCGCTTATCGAGGCCGCAGCCCGCGCCGAAATTGGTGAGGGCGCCGTTGTGCTTACGCCGCAGTCCATGGGCGGCGAAGACTTCGCCTGGTTCCTGGCTGAGCGGCCTGGCGCCATGATGCGCCTGGGTACCAAGACCCCCGGCGGCGAAGAGTACGACCTTCACCGCGGTGACTACATCCTGGACGAACGCGCCCTGGGCCTGGGTATCCAGGTCCTCACGGCAGCGGCCCTCCGGACCATCCGCGACCTCTAGCCCCCGCTCCCCGAGCTACCCAACCGCCTGGCGCGAACGGACGCTTAATCCCTCGCCCTCCCGCGCGAACGAAAACTCAAGCCCTCGCCCTCCCGCGCGAACTGGCAGATAACACCCTCAAATCCCGGTTTTGAGGGTGTTATCTGCTCGTTCGCGCGTCCCTTTGGCAAGGTAAGTTGTGCACAATTGAATTGTGGACTATCGTCTTGGGTATGACTGAAGCCCCCCGCCTCGACCGCCAGGTGTGTTTTGCGCTGTACTCCGCGTCCCGTGCGGCAACAGCGGTCTACCGCCCCGTCTTGGAAGACCTCGGCCTGACGTACCCGCAGTATCTGGTGATGCTGGTCCTCTGGGAATCGGAGCCGAAGGGCGTCAAGGAGCTCGGCGAGGAACTGGGCCTTGACTCCGGCACGCTGTCGCCGCTGCTCAAGCGGCTTGAGGCTATGGGGCTCGTGGAGCGCCGCCGGTCCGGGGAAGATGAGCGCCGTGTTGCAGTCCACCTGACCCCGGCCGGACGCTCGCTCAGCAGCAAGGCCAGCGGGATTCCACGGCACCTTGCGGACGCCGCCGGGTTGTCAGCCGATGAGCTGGAACAGCTTCGCACCACTCTTGAAAGGCTCACCGAAGCCCTTCACCGCGCGCACTGAGCGCCCAAGATTTCCGTTATCCACATCCAACAGGACGGACCACATATGAAGACTCTCTACACTGCCGAGGCCCTGGCTTCCGGCGAAGGCCGCGACGGCAACGCACGCACCAATGACGGCAAGCTGGATGTCAGTCTTGCCAGCCCCGTGGAGCTGGGCGGTGACGGCCAAGGAACCAATCCGGAGCAGCTTTTTGCCGCCGGTTACGCGGCATGCTTCCACTCAGCGCTCCGCCTCGTGGGGCGCAAGGAGCGCGCAGACCTGACCGATTCAGCCGTGGCGGCCAAGATCCACTTTGGCGCACTGAACGACGGGGTGGGCTACGGTCTCGCTGCTGAACTGGAGATCGCGGTTCCGGCCCTGGATCTCGCCACGGCCGAGTCCCTGGTGGCCAAAGCGCATCAGATCTGCCCCTATTCCAACGCCACCCGCGGAAACATGACGGTGGACATCAAGATCCTGGAGTTCGCAGCATGAGCGTGACAACGGCACTTCCAACATCCACCCGGGAAATCCGCCTGGCTTCCCGCCCGGTAGGGCGTCCCGTTCCAGAAAACTTCCGGCTGGCAGAGTCACCACTGCCGGAGCTTCAGGACGGCCAGATCCTGGTCCGCAACCGCTACATTTCCGTGGACCCCTATATGCGCGGCCGCATGAACGACGTCAAGTCGTACTCGGCCCCGTTCGCCCTGGATGCAGCGCTCGACGGCGGCGCCATCGGTGAGGTCATCGCGTCCAGGGCCGAGGGGCGGAAGGTGGGGGACGCCGTCGTCCATCAACTGGGCTGGCGGGAATTCGCGGTCCTGGACGCAGACGCAACCTCGGTTGCCCGCACGGACCTTGCGCCGGCGTCGGCGTTCCTTGGTGCGCTGGGCATGACCGGCCTGACGGCGTACGCCGGCCTGCTCAAAGTGGCGGAGTTCAAGCCCGGCGATGCCGTGTTCGTGTCAGGTGCGGCGGGTGCCGTGGGCTCTCTTGTGGGCCAGATCGCCAAGGCGATGGGCGCTTCCACGGTCATCGGCAGCGCGGGAACCGCGGAGAAGGTGGCCCGGCTGCTGGAACTAGGCTTCGACGCCGCGTTCAACTACAACGACGGGCCTGTGCGGGAACAGCTTGTCCAGGCCGCTGGACCCGCAGGTATTGACGTGTATTTCGACAACGTGGGTGGCGATCATCTGGAGGCTGCCCTGGCGGTCCTGAATGTGGGCGGCCGTGTGGCCATGTGCGGCGCGATAGCCCAGTACAACTCCACCGAACCCACGCCGGCGCCGCGGAACCTCGCCCTTGCCATCGGCAAGCAGCTCACCCTGCGGGGGTTCCTGGTCAGCGGACAGCGCCAGCACAGCGCTGAGTTCTTCGGCAAGATGTCAGCCTGGTTGGCGGACGGAACAGTGCGGTATGACGAGACCGTGGTGGACGGACTGGAGAATGCGCCCCAGGCCTTCATGGATCTGCTCGACGGCGCGAACACCGGCAAGATGCTGGTGCGCCTCTAAGCTCCCCACCAGCGCGAACGGACACTTGGGGCCCCGCCCGGCGGGCCGCAAGTGTCCGTTCGCGCTTAATGGGAGGGTGCGGAACCGCCGTCTTCTACTGGTTGGTAACAAATTCTCAACAATCTTCGGGATCCGGCGCCAATGTGGTAGCGGATGTGCTGCAGGCCACTAATGTTGGTTCCATCAGAGCGCTTCGGCGCAGTGCTGCGGACCGTCAGTGAAAACAGAATTTCAGGGTTGAAACAGACACTCATTGAATTCACGTCGTAGCGCCTCTCTCTTCGTCCTGGAGGAATCTTGAAGACATCACTGCGTGCACACCTCAAGCGCGGTTCAGTTGCAAGCGTGGCCACCATGGGTGCTGCCGCACTCCTGCTGACCAGTTGCGGTGCGCCGCCCGAAGCCGGCAGCCCCACCGCGACGGCCACTGACTACACAGGCTGCATCGTCTCGGACTCCGGCGGATTCGATGACCAGTCGTTCAACCAGTCCTCCTATGATGGCCTGAAGAAGGCCGAGGCTGACTTGGGCATCAAGGTCAACCAGGCCGAGTCCAAGACCAACAACGACTTCGAGCCAAACCTCCGCGCCATGGTTGCCGCCAACTGCGATCTCACCCTGACCGTCGGCTTCTTGCTGGGTGATGCCACCAAGAAGCAGGCTACGGACAACCCAGACCGCCACTTTGCCATCATCGACTTCGGCTACGACCCGCCCATCAGCAACGTCAAGCCGATTATCTACGACACCGCCCAGGCAGCGTTCCTGGCCGGTTACCTGGCAGCAGGCACCACCAAGACAGGAAGTGTGGCCACGTTCGGCGGCAGGGAGATTCCCACCGTAACCATTTTCATGGATGGGTTTGCCGACGGCGTCAAGTACTACAACGAGCAGAAGGGCAAGGACGTCAAGGTCCTTGGCTGGGACAAGGCGGCCCAGGATGGCAGCTTCACGGGCGACTTTGAAAAGCAGGACAAGGGCAAGCAGCTCACCCAAAACTTCCTTGACCAGGGCGCGGACATTGTGATGCCCGTCGCCGGTCCGGTAGGCAAGGGAGCCGGTGCAGCCCTGATGGAGGCGAAAGCGGCCGGCAAGGACGTCAAGATGATCTGGGTTGACTCCGACGGATTCCTGACCGCACCCGAATACAAGGACATCATGCTTTCCTCGGTCATGAAGCTTATGGGCGAAGCCGTTGAAACCGTGGTCAAGGACGACAAGGAAGGCAAGTTCGCCAACACGCCATATGTCGGCACCTTGGCGAACGACGGCGTCCAGCTGGCACCTTTCCACAGCTTCGACGGGCAGGTCCCGTCCGACCTGAAGTCCGAGCTGGACCAGCTCAAGAAGGACATCGTCGACGGCAAGCTGAAGGTCGTATCTGCGGCAAGCCCCAAGGTATAGTCATCCTCGCCAAGCGCCGCCCCCGGATGGTCATCGACTGCCCGGGAGGTGGCGCTTTGCGTTGCAATGCATGCCTCCGCGCTACCGCCCACCCGAGGCTGCAGGCACTAGGCTGGTGCTGCAGCCACTTATCCCGTCCGGTGGGGATTCACCGGACGCTTCGAGATTGGTCAGAGTTTTGAAACTTGAACTCAGAGGGATCACCAAACGCTTCGGCTCCCTGCTCGCCAACGATCACATCGACGTGGTAGTTGAACCCGGACAGATCCACTGTCTGCTGGGCGAGAACGGGGCCGGCAAGTCCACCCTGATGAATGTGCTGTACGGGCTCTACGAGCCCTCTGAGGGCGAAATCCTCATCGACGACAATCCGGTTTACTTCCGCGGCCCCGGAGACGCCATGGCCGCCGGCATCGGCATGGTGCACCAGCACTTTATGCTCGTTCCCGTGTTTACCGTGGCCGAGAATGTGGCGCTCGGCGCCGAGTCCACCAAAGCCGGCGGTTTCCTCAACCTGGACGACACCCGGCGCAAGATCAAGGAGATCTCTGACCGCTACGGGTTCGACGTCGACCCCGACGCCCTGGTGGAGGACCTCCCGGTGGGCGTCCAGCAGCGGGTGGAAATCATCAAAGCCCTGGTCCGCGACGCCAAGGTCCTCATCCTGGATGAACCCACGGCAGTGCTGACGCCCCAGGAAACCGACGAACTGCTGGACATCATTCGCCAGCTCAAGTCCAGCGGAACCTCGATAGTCTTCATCTCGCACAAGCTGCGCGAGGTGAAGGCTGTCTCGGACACCATCACCGTCATCCGCCGCGGCAAAGTTGTGGGTTCGGCCAGTCCCGGTGACTCCACAGCAGAGCTGGCCTCCATGATGGTGGGCCGCGCCGTCAGCCTCACACTCGAGAAGGCACCCGCCAGTCCCAAAGAGAAGACTTTCCAGGTCAAAGACCTAACTGTCATCGCCCCGAGCGGGCAGCACACCGTGGACGGCCTCAGCTTCGACATTGCCCGCGGAGAGATCCTGGCCGTCGCAGGCGTCCAAGGCAACGGCCAGACCGAACTCACCGAGGCCATCCTCGGACTCCAGGACCGCGTGCACGGCTCCATCCTCCTGGACGATGTGGAACTTGTTGGCCGCAGTGTGAAGGAGGTCCTTAACGCCGGCGTCGGCTTCGTTCCGGAAGACCGGTCTGTTGACGGCCTCATCGGCACGTTCTCGATCGCCGAAAACCTGATTCTTGACCGGTACGATCAGCCGCCGTTTGCCAAGGGCATCAGCATGAGTCCGGCGAAGGTCCTGGAGAACGCCAAATCACGGATCGACGAGTTCGATGTCCGGACACCCTCGGGCCTGCTGGCGGCCGGCACCCTCTCGGGCGGCAACCAGCAAAAGGTGGTCATGGCGCGGGAACTGTCCCGGCCGCTGCGGCTCTTCATTGCCTCGCAGCCCACCCGGGGTGTGGACGTCGGGTCCATCGAGTTCCTGCACAAGCGGATCGTGGCGGAACGCGACCAGGGCACGCCTGTCATGATCATCTCCACCGAACTGGACGAAGTCATGGAACTCGCCGACCGCATCGCCGTGCTCTACAAGGGCAAACTGGTGGGAATCGTCCCGGCAGGGACCGGACGCGGCGTCCTGGGCCTGATGATGGCCGGCATCTCACCAGAGGACGCTGCGAGCGCAGATAAGACGAGCCCTGACAAGACCGGCTCACGTACCACGAGCGTAAGCAAGACCGGCGCTGACACATCAGCCGCTGACAAGACTGACTCCGCCGCCGCAGAACGCCGCGGAACCTCCAGCGCCGAAGGAGGCGATCATGTCTGAAAAGCATCCCCCTAAGCATGCTGACCAGCACCCGAAACCGCACCAGCCGACCCCGGCGCCGGACGAAACCGCCGCAGGGGTGGCCGTGGACACGGCCGGCGGCGCCATCAGCCCTTCAGCCGTACCAGCCAGTGCCCAAAGCGGAAAGCTGCCCGGCGGGCCGGACACGCTGCTCCGGAAGATCTTCACCGGCAGCGGCATGGTCTCAGTCCTGGCGGTGCTGCTGGCACTTGTGTTGGGCGGACTGTTGATCGCCGCCACGGACGAGCGCGTCAGCACCACCTCGGCTTATCTGTTCGCCCGGCCCACAGACTTCCTCTCCGCAGTCTGGCAAGCCGCCACACAGTCCTACATTGCCTTGTTCCAGGGCTCGGTCTTCAACCCCCGGGGTTCCAGCCTCGCGGTCCAGTTCGCGCCGCTGATGGAAACCCTCACCATCGCCACACCGCTCATCACGGCAGGCCTCGGCGTCGCGCTCGCGTTCCGGGCCGGCCTGTTCAACATTGGCGCCCAGGGCCAGATCATCATGGCCGGCATACTGGCGGGCTGGGTCGGTTTCGCCCTGCACCTTCCGTTGGGCCTGCACCTGTTGCTCGTCCTTGTGGCAGGCATCGTGGGAGGCGCCCTCTGGGGTGGCCTGGTTGGTCTCCTGAAGGCCCGGACAGGTGCCCACGAAGTCATCCTGACCATCATGTTCAACTACATTGCGCTGTACTTCCTGGGATACCTGCTGAACACTCCGGCGTTCCAGCGTCCGGGGGAGTCCAACCCGATCTCGCCCATCCTGGACGCAACCGCCGTGTACCCCCAGATTTTCGGCTCCCAGTATCGCCTGCACCTGGGCTTCGTCCTGGCCATCGCGGCCACCGTCCTGGTGTGGTGGCTGCTGAACCGCTCCACCGTCGGCTTTGAATTCCGGGCCGTGGGAGCCAATCCGAAGGCTGCCCTGACCGCGGGAATCAACGTCTCCCGGTCCACCATCCTGGTCATGGCCATCGCCGGTGCGTTGGCGGGAATGTCCGGCGTGGCCCAGGTGGCAGGCACGGAAAAGGTCCTGACCGACGGCGTCGCCGCAACGTACGGGTTTGACGCCATCACGGTGGCGCTGCTGGGACGTTCGACGCCGTGGGGCACCTTTGCGGCCGGCCTGCTGTTCGGCGCCTTCCGCGCAGGTGCCGTGCAGATGCAGATCCAGACCGGAACGCCCATCGACATCGTCCTGGTGGTCCAGTCGCTGATTGTCCTCTTTATCGCGGCCCCGCCGCTGGTGCGGGCAGTCTTCGGGCTGAACCCCCGCCGCAAGAAGCCGGCCAGGGCCGGCAAAACCCAGCAGGCAGCAACCACCGGAGGCGCAGCATGAGCGCAACAGCAACTTCGCCCCTGCCGGGACGCGGAACGCCCGGAACGTCGCCCCAGGCCGACGAGGCCCAGCCAACATCCGGCAAACCGGTGCTCTGGAAAACCCCCGTCCTGCTCTCGGCGCTGGGACTCGTCGCTTTTGTTTTCTTCGGCCTGATGGGATCAGCGCAGACCGCAAGGTTCGGAATTTCCACCGGCGGGGATTTCTTCCAGCTGCCCACGCTGGAAATTCCTGCAATGCCGGGCGGCATCGTCCTCTCGGTCCTGATGCTTGGGCTGGCGGCCTATGCCGTCTATCTGAAGACCAAGGCCCGTCCCACGCCGGCCTGGCTGACTGTCACTTTTGCGGTGCTGTTTGTGGCAGCCTTCCTCATCTGGGTGGTGGGCGGCGCCCGGACGCCCAGCATTTCGCTGGCCGGACTCATCGCCGGTTCGGTCACCCTGGCCGTCCCGCTGGTGTTCGGCTCTTTGTCCGGCGTGCTGTGCGAGCGGGTCGGGGTAGTCAACATCGCCATCGAAGGCCAACTCCTGGGCGGCGCCTTCACCGCGGCAATCGTGGCCAGCATTACGCAGAACCCCTTCGTGGGCCTGCTCGCGGCCGCTGTGGCCGGCGCGGGGGTGTCCATGGTGCTTGCGGTGTTCAGCATCAAGTACCTGGTCAACCAAATCATCGTCGGCGTGGTGCTCAACGTCCTGATTTCCGGCGTCACTGGCTTCCTGTTCAGCACTGTTATGCAGGCGGACAAAGCCAAGTTCAACTCACCGCCCGGCCTGGACATCGTCCAGATTCCCATCCTCTCCGGAATCCCGATCCTCGGCCCCATCCTGTTCAAGCAGTCGCTGGTTGGCTATCTGATGTACGTCGCCGTCATCGTTGTCTGGGTTGGGCTGTTCAAGACCAAGTGGGGCCTGCGGGTCCGCGCTGTGGGTGAACACCCGCAGGCAGCCGACACGATGGGCATCAAGGTCAACGCCACGCGCTTCTGGAACGTGACCCTGGGTGGTGCCATTGCAGGAATCGGTGGCTCGTTCTTCACGCTCGTGGCGATCGACAGCTTCACGAAGGAGATCTCCGGCGGACGAGGCTTCATCGCACTCGCCGCGCTGATCTTCGGACGCTGGAACCCGATCGGCGCGTTCTTCGCCGCCCTGCTTTTCGGCTTTGCAGACAACCTGCAGAGCATTGTGACCATCATCGGAACCCCGGTGCCGAGCCAGTTCATGGCCATGCTGCCCTACCTGGTGACGGTGCTGGCCGTGGCCGGGCTGGTGGGCAGGTCCCGGCCACCGGCAGCCAGCGGCATCCCGTACGTGAAGGGTTGACGGCCGTGGAACAGAACGCCGTCGATTGGCAGGCCCTGGAGGCCGCGGCCGTCGACGCCATGAAAAACGCCTACGCCCCGTATTCGAAGTTCCCGGTGGGGGCCGCGGCCTTCACCGAGGACGGGCGGCTTGTCAGCGGCTGCAACGTGGAGAATGCCAGCTACGGGCTCTCCCTGTGTGCTGAATGTGCCCTGGTGGGAAACCTGCACATGACTGGCGGCGGATTGTTGCGCGCCTTCTACTGCGTAGACGCCGCGGGCAACGTGCTGATGCCGTGCGGCCGCTGCCGGCAGCTTCTCTATGAATTCCGCGCGCCTGACATGGAGCTTATGACCACCCAAGGAATCAAAACCATGGACCAGGTGCTGCCCGACGCATTTGGTCCCCAAAACCTGGAGGATCCAAGGTGACACAGGCAACTGAGGCATTCGACGCCGTCGACATCATACGCACCAAGCGGGACCGGGGCGTCCTGAGTCCGGAACAGATCGACTGGACCATTGACGCGTACACCCGCGGGGTCATCGCCGACGAACAGATGGCCGCGTTGAACATGGCCATCCTGCTCAACGGCATGGACCGCGCCGAAATTTCGCGCTGGACGGCGGCGATGATCGCCTCGGGCGAACGGATGGACTTCGGCGGCCTCCGGCGGCCCGACGGCGGTGTGAAGGCTACTAGCGACAAGCATTCCACCGGGGGAGTGGGGGACAAGATCACGCTGCCGCTGGCACCGCTGGTGGCAGTGTTCGGCGTGGCCGTGCCGCAGCTGTCCGGCCGCGGGCTGGGCCACACCGGCGGCACACTGGACAAGCTGGAATCGATCCCCGGCTGGCGGGCCGCCTTGAGCAACGACGAAATGATGGCGCAGCTTCAGGACGTGGGCGCCGTGATCTGCGCTGCAGGGGCGGGGCTGGCGCCCGCGGACAAGAAGCTCTACGCACTGCGGGACGTCACCGGCACGGTCGAGGCGATCCCGCTGATCGCCTCCTCGATCATGAGCAAGAAGATCGCCGAGGGTACGGGGTCCCTGGTCCTGGACGTGAAGGTGGGCAGCGGAGCCTTTATGAAGGACGAGGCCCGGGCACGCGAACTGGCCGAAACCATGGTGGCCCTCGGCAAGGACGCGGGAGTGAACACCGTGGCGCTGCTGACCAACATGAGCACCCCGCTCGGCCTCACGGCAGGCAATGCGATCGAAGTGGAGGAATCCGTGGAAGTCCTGGCGGGCGGCGGGCCGGAAGACGTCGTCGAACTCACCGTCCGGCTGGCCGAAGAGATGCTGGCCTGCGCGGGCGTACACGACGCCGATCCGCGCGCCGCGTTGAAGGACGGCCGGGCCATGGACGTCTGGAACCGGATGATCCAAGCGCAGGGCGGAGACCCGCGCGCCAAGCTGCCGGTCGCCAAGGAATCCGAGGTCATCTACGCCCCGGCCGACGGTGTCCTGGTGGGGCTCGATGCCTTGGCAGTGGGAGTTGCGGCGTGGCGTCTCGGGGCGGGGCGTGCCCGCAAGGAAGACGCCGTCCAGGCCGGTGCCGGCATCCGCATGCATGCAAAGCCCGGTGCCGTGGTGCGTGCGGGTGAGCCGCTGATGACGCTGCTCACGGACACGCCGGAAAAGTTCGCGCGCGCCAAGGAAGCCCTTGAACACGCCGCCACGATCGCCCCGGAAGGGTCGCGCCCGGCGCAGCAGCTCATCATCGACCGAATAGCATAGGGACGATGCAGGCCATCAATGAATTCATCCTTGCTGCCGCCGGGCAGCCGTGGGTGCTCCTCCTTGTGCTGGCCTGCTGCCTGATCGACGGGTTTTTCCCGCCGATACCCAGCGAATCCGTGGTGGTGGGGCTGGCCGCAGTGGCCGCCACCGCAGACGTCCCCAATCCCTGGCTGCTGATGGCGGTCGCGGGCCTGGGTGCTTTCTCAGGCGATAACATCGCCTACCTCATTGGGCGACGGGTGGGTACCCGGCGCTGGCACTGGATGCGCGGACCGCGGATGCAAAGTGCCTTCCGCTGGGCAGGAGACGAGCTGAGGAAGCGTCCGGCGTCGCTCATCCTGGTGGCGCGGTTCATCCCCATCGGAAGGGTTGCCGTCAACCTCACCGCGGGCGTGACCCACTATCCGCACTTGCGTTTCGTTGGCCTGACGGTCCTTTCCGCCACGCTCTGGGCCTCCTACTCTGTGGGCATCGGGCTGTTCTTCGGCCAGTGGTTTGAAAATAACCATCTGCTCGGCGCGGCCATCGCCATCGTCTGCGCCGTGGGCCTAGGAATCGTGGTGGATTTGATCATTAACCGCATCCGGGGAAAGGTTCCTGTGGTGGAGCGGCTGAAGGATCCGGAAGCCTAGGTTTTGCGGCGTCCGCGCGTAGCGGGCGGGGTCCCGGGCATGGGACACTGAAGAGCGACTTACGTCACTTCCGGCTGCATCATTTCGTCTAGGAGCAAGACCCGCGTGGAGTTTATTAATGAGGCCGTGCTCCATGCAGCGGGCCAATGGTGGATCTACCCGGTCCTTCTGGTGTTCTTCTTCATCGACGGCTTTGCCATGGTGGTCCCCAGCGAGACGCTGATTGTGGCGCTGGCCGCGTTTTCCCGGCACAGCGGTGAACCGAATCTCTGGATCCTGGGCGCGACAGCACTGGTTGGTGCCATCGCCGGTGACAACATGGCCTTTATGCTCGGCCGCAGGATCGGCCTTGAGCGCTGGAAGTGGATGCGGCGGCCTAAAGTGCAGAAGGCCTTCGGCTGGGCACGGTATGAACTGGAAAAACGCGGCGCCGTCCTGATTTTCACCGCGCGCTACATTCCCTGGGGCCGGGTGGCGGTCAACTATGTGGCCGGCAGCACCGGCTTCGCGCACCGCCGGTTCTTCCTGCTGGACGCCTTCGCCTGCATCACCTGGGTGGGGTACTCCATCGGCATCGGGATCCTGGCCAGCTCCTTCCCCTGGCTCCACCACAACCCGCTGCTCAGCGCAGGCATTGCCGTGGTGTTCGCCATCGTGCTGGGCATCCTGATCGACCACCTGCTGCGCTGGTGGCACAAGCACCTGGCCCGCAACGACGCCGAAACCGTGGATGAATGGCTCGACGGCGGCCCGGAAGGTTCCCTGCCGTCGCACACCGCGGCTTCGCCGCTGCTGGCGTCTGCCCCGGCCGAGGCGGAGCAGCTGGGAAAGTAGCGGCTGGCATAAGCCGCCTGCCGACCCTAAGGTTGGATGGTGACTGAGCCTATTGTTGACGCTGCCCCTGCCATCGATTTCGACCTGAAGAGCCTGCCTAAGGTTTCGCTCCACGACCACCTGGACGGTGGTCTCCGTCCAGCCACCATCATCGAACTGGCCGCGGCCGTTGGCCACACGCTGCCCTCCACGGACCCGGTGGCCCTGGGCGAGTGGTTCCGCGAGTCCGCGGATTCCGGCTCGCTGGTCCGCTACCTGGAGACGTTCGACCACACAGTCGCCGTGATGCAGACCAAGGAAGGCCTCATCCGCGTCGCCAAGGAATTCGTGGAGGACCTCGCGGACGACGGCGTGGTGTACGGCGAAGTGCGCTGGGCACCGGAGCAGCACCTCCAGAATGGCCTGTCCCTGGACGAGGTTGTTGAAGCAGTCCAGGAAGGCCTCGAGGCCGGCGTGGACGCCGTGACCGAAAGCGGCCGCGAAATCCAGGTGGGCCAGCTGATCACCGCCATGCGCCAGGCGGACCGGGGCCAGGAAATCGCCGAACTGGCTGTCCGCCACCGCAACAAGGGCGCTGTGGGCTTTGACATCGCCGGAGCTGAAGACGGCTTCCTCCCGTCCCGGTTCAAGGACGCCTTCACGTACCTCGCCCAGCACAACTTCCCCGCGACGGTGCACGCCGGCGAGGCCGCCGGCCTCGAAAGCATCCAGTCCGCCCTCGTTGACGGCCGGGCACTGCGCCTGGGCCACGGCGTCCGGATCGCCGAGGACATCATGGTGGAGTTCGACGACGAAGACGACGACGCCGCGAACGACGAGGACAACATCGGCCTGGTCACCTTGGGCGACCTGTCCAGCTGGGTCCGCGACCGCGGCATCGCCCTGGAGATCTGCCCTTCGTCCAACCTCCAGACCGGAGCGATCGCCGGATTCGGCGAGGGCATCGAGAGCCACCCGCTGGACATGCTGTACCAGCTGGGCTTCAACGTCACCATCAACACCGACAACCGGCTGATGAGCGGCGTCACCCTGACGGACGAGTTCGAGCTCCTCGTGGAAACCTTCGACTACGACCTCGACGATCTGCTGGAGCTCACGCTGAACGCTGCCGAGGCCTCCTTCCTGCCGCTTGAAGAGAAGGAAGCGTTGGTGGAGTACATCAACGACGCCTACGACAACCTTGGCTGAGCACGCTCCCATCGATCGGCTGGTCGCTGTCGTGGCCCAGCTGCGGGAGCACTGCCCGTGGATGGGCGCCCTCACCCATGCCTCGCTGGTGGAGTACCTCCTGGAGGAGGCCTTCGAGGTTGCCGAGACCATCGAGACCGGCGCGGATGACGTGGAGCTTCGCGGCGAACTGGGCGATGTGCTGCTTCAAGTGGTGTTGCACGCCCGGCTCGCCGAGGAGCGCGGCACGTTCACGTTCGACGACGTCGCCCGCGGGCTAAGTGCCAAAATGGTCCGCCGCAATCCCCATGTCTTCCGGCCCGACGGCACGCTGCGGGACACCTTCCCTGCCTCGGTGGCGGAGATTGTCCGGAAGTGGGACGCTGTGAAGACTGCGGAACGTCCGGAGCGAACGGGGCCCTTTGAAGGCATCCCGGACGCTCTGCCGGCCCTGGCGAAGGCGCAGAAGTTCCTTGACCGGGCCGAAAGGTCAGGATTTCGACAGGCTCAATCACCGGGACAACCGGTGGTTGAGCTTGTCGAAACCTCCGGATCTCGACAGGCTCGATCACCGGAGTCATTCGAAACCGAGGAGGAGCTCGGCGACATGCTGCTCGCCGTCGTCGGCTCTGCCCGTGCCAAGGGATTCGACGCCGAGCGGGCCCTCCGGGGCGCCATTCGGCGCCAGTTCGCGTCGCCATCATGACGTCCGGGTGATGGATAGGGTTCCGTAACCTGCACCACTCTCGACTAGGCTTGGTCCCTGACGAGGACGTCCCAGATTTAACGCTTTTTCCAGCTGTTCGTTCCCCCAAAATCGCCCATAAGGAGCACATCCATGGCGCTTATCGATGCCATCCACGCCCGCGAAATCCTCGATTCCCGCGGAAACCCGACCGTAGAAGTTGAAGTACTGCTCTCCGACGGCCAGATCGGCCGCGCGGCGGTACCGTCCGGTGCCTCCACCGGTGAGCACGAGGCTGTTGAGCTCCGTGACGGAGACAAGGGACGTTACCTCGGCAAGGGTGTCCAGAAGGCCGTTGACGCTGTCATCGACCAGATCGCTCCGGCACTGACCGGCTTCGACGCCACCGACCAGCGCAGCATCGACCAGGCCATGATCGACCTGGACGGCACCCCCAACAAGGCCAAGCTCGGCGCCAACGCCATCCTGGGCGTTTCGCTGGCCGTTGCCAACGCCGCTGCCGCCTCCGCAGACCTGCCGCTGTACAAGTACCTGGGCGGCCCCAACGCGCACGTCCTCCCGGTTCCGCTGATGAACATCCTCAACGGCGGCTCGCACGCCGACTCCGACGTGGACATCCAGGAGTTCATGATCGTGCCGATCGGCGCCGAGACCTTCTCCGAGGGCCTCCGCTGGGGCGTCGAGGTCTACCACAACCTCAAGTCCGTCCTGCAGGCCAAGGGCCTGTCCACCGGCCTGGGTGACGAAGGTGGCTTCGCGCCTAACCTGCCGTCCAACCGTGCTGCGCTGGACCTGATCCAGGAAGCCATCACGAACGCCGGCTACACCCCGGGCAAGGACATCGCCCTGGCACTGGACGTCGCCTCCTCCGAGTTCTTCAAGGACGGCGCCTACCAGTTCGAGGGCAAGGCACTGTCCGCCACCGAGATGAGCGCCTACTACGCCGAGCTCGTGGCCGACTACCCGCTGGTTTCCATCGAGGATCCCCTGGATGAGAACGACTGGGACGGCTGGAAGACCCTCACCGACAGCATCGGTGACAAGGTCCAGCTCGTCGGCGATGACCTCTTCGTCACCAACCCGGCCATCCTGCAGCGCGGCATCGACACCAAGACCGCCAACTCGCTGCTGGTCAAGGTCAACCAGATCGGTTCACTGACCGAAACGCTGGACGCCGTCAGCCTGGCCCAGCGCGCCGGTTACACCACCATCACCTCGCACCGCTCCGGCGAGACCGAGGACACCACCATCGCCGACATCTCGGTGGCCACCAACGCCGGCCAGATCAAGACCGGTGCCCCGGCACGCTCGGAGCGCGTTGCCAAGTACAACCAGCTCCTGCGCATCGAAGAAGAACTCGACGACGCCGCACGCTACGCCGGCCGCAGCGCTTTCCCGCGTTTCAAGGGCTAGGAGCCGCGTAAACCTCTGACCGGTGGCTATGGTTGAACGACCATAGCCACCGGTTTTTGTTTAGCCGGCATTGATTGAGCCGGCATCAAGCGCAGAGTTGCGGCCAGAGGCAGGCCGCACGTTTCAGGAGTGTCATGGCCACCCGCCGTCCCAAAGTTCCCAAAGCCGCTTCGAGGCATCAGGCCACCACGAACCCAGCCACGGAAGACGCCGGCGTCATCCGCGCCGATTTTGGCGGTACACCCAGCAGCGCAAAGGGCGGGAACACGGGCAAAACCGGCCCGGCGTTCAGCGCCGGAACATCCGCATCGGACACCAGGCTCCCGGCAAGCAAAGGGCAGGGGAGCAGCCGCAGCGGTAACGCCGCGGGCAAGACACGGAAGCCTGACACCACGCAGGATGACAGCCAGCCGGTGCCCGCCAAGGCGTTCTCCGGCCGCATGCTGGCACTGGCGGTGGTCATGATTGCCATCACCATCATGCTGGCCCCCACCGTGAAGATCTTCTTCGACAAACGGGCCGAGCTCGCCGCCCTCAGCGCCGATATTGCCGCCCGCCAGGCCGAGCAGGACGGCCTGCGGCAGCAGATCTCACGGTGGCAGGATCCGAACTACGTGAAACAGCAGGCCCGCGACCGCATTAACATGGTTATGCCGGGTGAATCCGGCTACTGGGTCTTCGGTGACGATCTGCCGGCCGGAACAAGCAGTAGCCTAACCGCCACAGCAGCACAAGACCCCGCCGATCTGCCGTGGGTGGATTCCCTGTGGGAGTCCATCAGGCGTGCGGCCACAGACTGAACAGTTAGAGGAAGGATGGCCCGCGCCAGTGGAAGAAAACACGGCGACTGCGCCGGAGAAGTCCCGCCAGCCATCAGCACACGATCTTGAAGTACTCAGCAGGCAGTTGGGACGGCCGGTGCGCGATGTGGTGGAAATCCCGGCGCGCTGCGTCTGTGGCAACCCCCTCGTCGCCGCCACCGCACCGCGGCTGAGCAACGGGACGCCGTTTCCCACCACGTTTTATCTGACCCACCCCGTCATCACGTCGGCGGTTTCACGGCTGGAAGCTGCCGGGCTGATGAACGACATGAATGAACGCCTGAGCGCCGATGAGCCCCTCGCGGCCGCCTACCGTGCGGCGCACGAGGACTATCTCGGAGCCCGCGCGGCCATCGGCGAGCGTTCCGGCATCGGCGCCGTCCCGGAAATTGACGGCATCTCCGCCGGCGGCATGCCCACCCGGGTCAAATGCCTCCACGTCCTGGTGGGCCACTCCCTCGCGGCAGGTCCCGGCGTGAACCCGCTGGGTGATGAGGCCATTGCCGGCATCAGTGAATGGTGGACAACGGACCGCTGCTACTGCGACGGCGCCTGGGACACCGCAGGGGAGGCCCCGTCAAAGGATCTCAGCCGCCACGGACCCCAGGGCCTGCCGGAGATCGTGGGCCGGCCCGCTCCGGTCCGCAAGACAGCAAGCGCTGACGGGGCAGGGGCATGACCCGCGTCGCCGCCATCGACTGCGGCACGAACTCGCTCCGCCTGCTCATCGCCGACATCGACCGCAGCAACGGGACAGCGAAGCTCACCGACGTTGTCCGCGAGATGCGGGTTGTCCGGCTGGGCCAGGGCGTGGACGCCACCGGCGAACTTGCCCCTGAGGCACTGGAGCGCACCTTCGCGGCCACACGGGATTACGCAGCCATGATCCGTGAGCATGGCGCCGACTCCATCCGTTTTGTGGCAACCTCGGCCAGCCGGGACGCGCGCAACCGCCAGGTTTTTGTGGACGGGATCCGGGAACTGCTGGGCGTTGAGCCGGAGGTTATCTCGGGCGATGAAGAAGCTGCCCTGTCGTTCGCGGGGGCCAGCAGCGTGCTGCCCATCCTTGACGGCGAGCAGGTGCTGGTGGTGGACCTCGGCGGCGGCAGCACGGAGTTCGTCCTAGGTACCGCCAGCGGTGTTACGGCCGCCAAGTCCGTGGATGTCGGATGCGTCCGCCTGACCGAACGGCACCTGCAGGGCGATCCGCCCACGGCGGAGCAGATCGCCGCCGCGGAAGCCGACATCGACGCCGCCATCGCCCGGGCGGGGCTGGACGTTCCGCTGGAACGCGCCACAGCCGTCGTCGGGGTGGCCGGCTCGATCACCACCATCACCGCCCATGCCCTGCGGCTTCCGGAGTATTCGCCGGCGGCGATCCACGGGACGGAATTGTCCATCGGCACCATCACAGAAGCCGCTACTGACCTCCTTCACCTGACCAGGCGAGAACGTGCCGAACTGGCGTACATGCACCCCGGCCGCGTCGACGTCATGGGTGCCGGCGGGCTGGTGTGGCGGCGCATCCTGGAGCGGCTGAATGAACTCACCGCAGGCCGGATCGTCACGGCCACGGCCAGTGAACACGATATTCTTGACGGAATTGCCCTGAGCATCCACTAACCAGGCCTTCAGCCAACCAAGCATGGGAACCCACATGACCAGAGCAACAGCACGGTTCCGCCGGGCCGCGTCAGCTCTCCTGGCGATGACCCTTGCCGGCGTCAGCCTGGCCGCCGGACTGACCCTGGCGCCCGCGGCGAGGGCCGATGCCGAACGGGACAAGCAGTACTGGCTTGGCGAATCCGGAATTACGAAGGCCTGGGAGGTTTCCAAGGGCGCGGGTGTCAAGATCGCGGTGATCGACAGCGGCGTGGATGCCCAGCACCCTGACCTGAAGGGCGCCGTCACCGGAGGCTTCGACGTGTCCGGGGCCGGCACTCCCAACGGGCAGAAAAGCCTGGGGGTCAAGCCGGAACACGGGACCCTGGTGGCCACAATACTGGCCGGCCGCGGACACCAGCCAGCCGGCGCCACCGCCTCACCCAGTCCCGGCAAGGCTGCTGCCAGCGGTCCGGACGGCATGATTGGCGTGGCTCCTGAAGCTGAGATCCTGTCCGTGTCAACGTGGCTGGGCTCGGCCAACCCCGCAGGCAAGAGCGATCAGGACCAGATCCCCGAAGCGGTCCGTTGGGCCGTGGACAACGGGGCTAAAGTCATTAATATTTCGCTGGGCAGCGCCACGCCGCAGTGGCCCCAGAGCTGGGACGCTGCCTTCCTGTATGCCGAGCAGAAGGATGTGGTGATCGTTGCCGCCGCCGGAAACCGGATAGGCGGCAACCTCCAGGTCGGCGCGCCCGCCACTATCCCCGGCGTCCTCACCGTCGCCGGCCTGGACCGCAAGGGCACAGCGAGCGTCGACTCGTCCTCCCAGGGGATCAGCATCGGTGTGGCGGCCCCGGCTGAAAACCTGCTGGGCGGGCTGCCGGGCGGCGGCTACGCAGAATGGGCGGGAACGTCTGGAGCTGCCCCGATCGTTGCCGGTGTGGCCGCGCTCATCCGTTCCAAGTGGCCGGAGATGAGCGCCAAGCAGGTCATCAACCGGATCGTCAGCACGGCCAAGGACGCCGGTCCTGCCGGAAAAGACCCGCTGTACGGCTTTGGCGTGCTGAACGCCGAGGCCGCCCTGAAGGACCCCGTCCCGGAAGCCGCCGCCAACCCGCTCGGCTCCATCGCGGACTGGATCCGCGTACACCGCCGCGGCAACCTGGGTGCGCCGGCACCGGTGCCCACCGACGAAGTGGCAAGTGCCGTTCCCACCCTGCCCGAACCCACTGTGCCCGCGGCGAAGGCGCCCTCACAGCGTGACAGTGCCGTTGGCGCCGCCGTCGTGATCGGTTCGGTGATCCTCTTTGTGGTGATCATCGGGGCAGCAGTCATCCAGCTGCGGAGGGCTGCCCGAAACCCGGGAGCGGCGCGCGAGGAACCCGATACCGGCGCGTTCCAAACCGTTGATTCAGGCGGCAAAACGTAGTTAGTGAAGATTTTCACAAACTGTTGTATCCTTAAATCATGGCAACCACCCCAGAGCTCCAGGACCGTCCCAGGGTACTCGTCGTCGGCGGCGGGTACGTCGGCCTGTACGTAGCACTCAAACTGCAGAAGAAGATCGCGAATGCCGGTGGCGTCGTCACCCTCGTGGATCCACTGCCCTACATGACTTACCAGCCCTTCCTGCCCGAAGTGGCCGGCGGCAACATCGAGGCCCGCCACGCAGTGGTCTCGCACCGCCAGCACCTGAAGCAGACTGAACTCATCCAGGGCAGCGTCACCTCGATCGACCACGCCAACCGCACCGCCGTCGTGGCGCCCGCGGACGGCGGAGAGCACATCGAGATCCCCTACTTCGACATTGTGGTGGCCGCAGGCGCCATCACCCGCACGTTCCCCATCAAGGGCCTGGCGGACAAGGGCATCGGCCTGAAGACCATCGAAGAGGCTGTGGCCCTTCGCAACAAGGTGCTGGAGCGCCTCGAGGCCGCGTCCACCATCGCGGACCCCGCTGCCCGCGCCAAGGCACTGACATTCGTGGTTGTTGGTGGCGGCTTCGCCGGCATCGAGTGCATCACCGAAATGGAAGACCTGGCCCGCGCCGCGGTCAAGAACAACCCCCGCATCCGCCAGGAAGAAGTACGCTTTGTCCTGGTTGAAGCCATGGGCCGCATCATGCCCGAGGTCACCGCACCGCAGGCCGAATGGGTTGTGGAGCACCTCCGCAGCCGCGGCATCGAGGTTCTGCTGAACACCTCCCTGGACAGCGCTGAGGGCTCCCTGAAGCTCATCAACCTCCCGGACAAGTCCCTCGCCCAGGAATTTGAAGCCGACACGCTCGTCTGGACTGCCGGCGTGCAGGCCAACCCGATGATCCGCTCCTCCGACTTCCCGCTGGAACCCCGCGGCCGCGTCCGCGTTCTGCCGGACCTCCGCATCGCCGGCGATGAAGGCATCATCGACAACGCCTGGGCCGCCGGCGACATCGCCGCCGTGCCGGACCTCACGGGCAGCGGCCTGCCGGACGGCACCTGCGTCCCGAACGCCCAGCACGCACTTCGCCAGGCCAAGCGCCTCGCCAAGAACCTGTGGGCTTCGCGCTGGGACAAGCCGCTGAAGGACTACAAGCACAAGAACCTTGGTGCTGTGGCCGGCTTCGGCGAGTGGAAGGGTGTTGCCAACATCAACATCCTGGGCCGCATCGGCCTCAAGGGCCCGCTCGCCTGGCTGGCACACCGCGGCTACCACGGTATGGCCATGCCCACCATGGAGCGCAAGGTCCGCGTCATCATGGGTTGGATCCTCGCGTTCTTTATGGGCCGCGACACCACCCAGCTGATCGACCTCGACAACCCGCGCGGTGCCTTCGTGGCCGCTGCCACACCGGCTCCCAAGCCGGCTGCGGCTGCTCCCGCCCCGGCGGCCAGCGCGCCGGAGGCATCCGCCGGAGCGGCAAAGCCCGGCTCTGCGGAGGCCACCAGTGTGAACCCCAAGCAGTCGGTCACCGCGGACGCCAAGTAACACCGGCATCCCGACGCAGCATTTGTAACGCCCGACGGCGGCTGTCCCCTCAAGGGATAGCCGCCGTTTCGGCGTTTCCCGCCTCGTGTCCCTTCTAGACTGGCAGCATGACTGGCGAAAAGAACCTCCAGACCCTGCTGGCAACACTGAAACCGGTACTGCGGGAGGGGGAGTACGTCTACGTCCTGTGGCCGCACGGCAGGCCGCTCGAGCCCGGCATCGAAGCTGCCGTCCGTGAGGCCGAGGGCCTGACGGTGGTCCTGCCGCGGGAAAGGGCAGACAGCCTGGGGCTG
This sequence comes from Arthrobacter sp. 4R501, assembly GCF_002929755.1. Lineage (NCBI taxonomy): Bacteria > Bacillati > Actinomycetota > Actinomycetes > Micrococcales > Micrococcaceae > Arthrobacter > Arthrobacter sp. 4R501. Next base: position 116,922 of record NZ_PJIW01000004.1, read on the forward strand.
CACTACGACTTTGTGGCGGCCTGGATCACCCTGGAAGTGCACTCTGCGCTGGAGGCTGTTGGCCTGACCGCCGCCGTGGGGAAGGCCCTGACCGACGCCAGGATCAGCTGCAACGTGCTGGCCGGCTTCCACCACGACCACCTGCTGGTGCCGCTGGCGGACGCACCACGCGCCGTCGAAGCCCTAGCCGAGCTGTCAGCGGCCAGCCGGCACGTGCCGCGGCCCGAGCTGCTGCTCAGGAACGAGACGGCTGCGGACAGGGACAAGATCCTCGCATTGACGGGCGAGGCGTTCGCGGTCTCCCCGGTCACGGGCCTGCCGGTGGACGGGGAGCCCGGGGAGGTGGACGTGCTCCGCCGACTCTTCGAGTGCGAGGACTACCTGCCCGAGTTCAGCGTGGTGGCGGTGCTCGACGACGAGATAGTCGGCCATGTGATCAGCACACGGGGCTGGGTGGGCGACTACGGGTTGCTTGGGCTCGGGCCCATCGGTGTGACACCAAGGCTGCAGCGCCATGGGATCGGCACTGCCCTAATGAACGACACGATTGCCCGGGCCAACGCGGCGGGGGAGGGCGGGATTGCGCTGCTGGGCAGCACCGAATACTACCCGCGCTTCGGCTTTGTCCCGGCTGCGTCCTTCGGCGTCCTCCCTCCCGACGCCGCCTGGGGGGACCACTTCCAGCTGCTCCCGCTGGCGGTCTGGCCCGGCGGGGTCCGCGGGATGTTCCGGTACGCCGGACCGCTTGCGGGCGAATGACGGGATACCATAGACCGGGCGCCCCAGTAGCCCAATTGGCAGAGGCAGCGGACTTAAAATCCGCGTGTTGTGGGTTCGAGTCCCACCTGGGGTACAAATCCTCCCTAGGGAGTTCCTCCTGACGTGCCCTTCCGCGCCTCCCGCGTGACTTCAACAGACCTCTCCCGTTCATTGATTTCGCATATGCAACGACTGTTATAAGGATGTGACCTCAGTCACTTATATCCGCCGAAGATATGCATTAGCTTGAAGTTAAATCAGGAACACCTGATCATCCGCGTCAAAGGCCGTTCGCACCTTTCGATCCAGGAGATTGTCAATGATTTCACTTTCCCCGGCGGCACCCCGTCTTGCTAAGCTCACAGCGCTTAGCGTCGGCGTCGCCTTTCTGGTTACAGCCTGCGGTGGTACCTCCACCCCGAGCTCGACAGAAACCACCACGTCAGCATCTGGGATCTCCTGCCCCGCTCCCGGCGCGGCTCCCGGAAGCACTTCAAAGGCAGGTGCTGGAGGCGCTGTTCCGCCTGCAACCACCGTCACGGAAACGCCGCTCAAGCTGGGTTCCCTGCTCCCCACCACCGGCTCCCTGGCCTTCCTCGGGCCGCCCGAAATCGCGGGTGTGAATCTTGGCATCAAGGAAGTTAATGATGCCGGGGGTGTCCTGGGCAAGCCTGTGGAAGTGATCCACCGCGACTCCGGCGACACTAAGACAGATATCGCCACGCAGTCCACCAGCGCGCTCCTCGGCCAGGGCGTCAGCGCCATCATCGGTGCCGCGTCTTCCGGTGTCTCCAAGACGGTCATCAACCAGATCACCGGTGCCGGTGTCATCCAGTTCTCGCCCGCCAACACCTCCCCGGATTTCACTACCTGGGATGACAAGGGCCTCTACTGGCGTACTGCGCCGTCAGATGTGCTGCAGGGTAAGGTCCTTGGCAACTACATGGCCACCTGTGGTGCACAGACTGTGGGCATGATCGTGCTCAACGACGCCTACGGAACCGGCCTTGCCAGCAACGTCAAGTCCGCCTTCGAAGCGGCCGGCGGCAAGGTGGTTGCGGAGGAGCTCTTCAACGAGGGCGACTCCCAGTTCAGCAGCCAGGTGGACAAGGTCATTGCGGCCAAGCCCGACGCGATTGCCCTGATCACCTTTGACCAGGCCAAGAGCATCGTGCCGCTGATGACGGGAAAGGGTGTCAAGCCCACCCAGATGTTCCTCGTGGACGGCAACACTTCCGACTACAGCAAGGACTTCCAGGCCGGCACCTTGAAGGGCGCCCAGGGAACCATCCCGGGCACCTTCGCCAAGGATGCGTTCAAGAAGAAGCTGCTCGCCATTGATCCGGCCCTGAAGGACTACAGCTACGCCGGTGAGTCCTACGACGCTGTGAACCTGATCGCCCTTGCCACTGAAGCCGCCAAGAGCACCAGCGGCGTTGAGATTGCCAAGCAGCTCAAGGCAGTCTCGGAGTCGGGTGAGAAGTGCACCGACTTCGCCTCCTGCGTCACGCTGCTCCGCAACGGCAAGGACATCGACTACGACGGCCAGTCAGGTCCGGTGACGTTCTCCGACGCCGGCGACCCGACGGAAGCCTACATCGGCATCTACGAGTACCAGGACGACAACAAGTACGCGCCGTCCAAGGAAGAATTCGGCAAGCTGTAAAGCCGCCTCCTGCACAAAGAACCCCCGCCCGGATTGCACCGGGCGGGGGTTCTTTCTTGTGAGCGCGAGAGGGTGAGGCAAACGCTGGGGGGACAGAGGCAGGCGCTTGTGAAAGCGCCGTTGTTGCGGTGGGCCCACGGCGGCAGGGATCCCTGCCCGAGCTTGCGAGGGGAGGGGGCCGCCGGGGAGGTACGAGCGCAGGCGCCGAGCAAGTGGCTGCCGGAGGCGCCCGGACGGCACGGGGAACCAAGCTGGGCACGCAGAAGGGCCGCCACCGGACGGTGACGGCCCTTCTGGGAGCTACTGGACGGAGGCGGCTTAGACCTCGTCCGCCAAAGTGCCGAGGTACAGCTGGATCACCTTGGGGTCCTTCATCAGTTCCCGCCCGGTTCCGGTGTAAGCGTCCCTTCCTTGGTCAAGCACATAGGCGCGGTCGCAGATCTGGAGGCAACGGCGGGCATTCTGTTCCACCATGATCACAGAGACGCCTGCCCGGTTGATCTCGTGCACCCGCAGGAAGGTTTCGTCCTGCTTGACAGGGGAGAGGCCTGCGGAGGGCTCATCAAGGAGCAGGACGGCGGGCTCCATCATCAGCGCGCGTCCCATGGCCACCATCTGACGTTCGCCGCCGGAGAGCGACCCAGCCCGCTGGGCCCGGCGCTTGCCGAGCTCGGGAAACAGGCTGGTCACAAAATCAAACCGCTCGGCGAAGTCTTTGGGGCGCTGGAACATGCCCATCTGCATGTTCTCTTCGATAGTCAGCGTGGAGAACACATTGTTGTTCTGCGGGACGAATCCCACGCCCTTGGTCACCAACTTGTTGGCTTTGAGCCCGGTGATGTCCTGGCCACGCACCACAACTGTGCCCGAATGGACTTTCACCAGACCGAACATGGCCTTGAGAAGCGTTGATTTGCCGGCACCGTTGGGACCAATAATGCCGATCAGTTCACCCTTGCGGGCTTCGATGCTGCAGCCGTTCAGGATGTTCACGCCGGGAAGGTAGCCGGCAACGAGGTTTGTTACCTTGACGACCGAATCGTCGGTTGCCGCGCTACCGGCCGCGGGAGCCGCACTCGTGGCGCTCATTCTGTGTCCTTTTCTTTGCGACGTGGTTCTTCCGCACGATTCTCCTCAAGCTCCTGCTCAAGCACATCGATGGAGATGATGCCCGCGTTCTCAGTACCGACAATCGACTCCTCATCGGCTTCCAGCTCGGCTGCAAGTTCCTTGATGCCCTCGGCGTCGCCAAGGTCCACGTCGTGGTGGGCTCCCAGATAGGCATCGATGACTGCCGGATTCTTCATGACTTCGCCAGGAGGGCCCTCCGCAACGATCTTTCCTTCCGCCATCACTACCACCCAATCGGCGATATGGCGCACCATGTTCATGTCGTGCTCCACGAAAAGCACGGTCATGCCTTCCGCCTTGAGGTTCTTGATGTGGTCCAGGAGGGACTGGGTCAGCGCCGGGTTGACGCCTGCCATGGGCTCGTCCAGCATGACCAGCTTGGGCCTGACCATCAGCGAACGTGCCATTTCCAGGAGTTTCCGCTGGCCTCCGGAAAGCGAGGCAGCGTAGTCGTCCTTCTTGGCGTCCAACTTAAACTTCTCAAGCAGGACGTTGGCCTGGGCAGTGATCTCCTTTTCCCGGCCGCCCCAGAGGCCCTTGAACAGGGCCTTGGAGAGGCGCTCACCGGGCTGTTCCGAGCCGCCGAGCCGCATGTTCTCCATGACGGTGAGCTTTCCCATGACCTTGGTCAGCTGGAAGGTCCTCACCATCCCCATCCGTGCCACTTTGTAAGGTGAGACGCCGGCAAGGCTGTTGCCTTCGAACTGCCATTTGCCCGAGTTCGGCATATCGAATCCGGTCAGCAGATTGAAAAGCGTGGTCTTACCTGCTCCGTTCGGGCCGATCAGCGCTGTGATCTTGTGCCGCGGGATCTCCAGGTATTCGACGTCGACGGCGTTGATGCCGCCGAAGCTGCGGGTGACGTTTTCCGCCACCACGATCGGATCACGCTTCTTGCAGCCGGGGGCGGTGTCCCCGGCGGCGATCGGACGCGTGTCCGTCATGTAGTCAATTTCCTGCGACGGACGGGGTTCTTCGCTATGCGTGCTCATGCGAACGCCAGCTCCTTCTTATTACCGAAGACGCCCTGGGGCCTGAAGATCATCAGCAGCATCAGTGCGACACCCACAAGGATGTAGCGCAGCTGGCCGGCCTGGACTGTGTTCAGCCAGGTGACGGCGCCGGATTCGATCAGGCCGTACAGGATGCCCTGTGTGAGGGACAGCACTACCCAGAAGATCATCGCGCCGATGACGGGTCCCAGCACCGTGCCGAGGCCGCCGAGCAGCAGGCAGGTGTACAGGAAGAACGTCAGTTCGGTGCCGTAGTTGGCCGGCTGGACTGCGCCGCGGGGGAGCGTAAAGATCATGCCCGCCAGGGCGCCGAGCACGCCACCAATGATGAGGGCCTGCATTTTGTAGGCATATACGTTCTTGCCGAGGGACCGTACCGCGTTTTCGTCCTCGCGGATGCCCTTGAGTACGCGGCCCCATGGGCTCCTCATCAGCAGCCACACCAGTGTGCAGCAGATGACGACGAGGCCCCAGCCGACGATGCGGATGAAGAAATCCCGGTTGTTCATGCCCATGTACGAGCCCGAGGGGAACGGGTTCATGGCGTAGAACCCGCCTTCGAAGGCGGCCAGGCCGTTGGCCGAACCGGTCACGGCGGTCAGCTGGTTGGTCGTGACAATGTAGCGGACGATTTCCGCGGCCGCGATCGTGACGATTGCCAGGTAGTCCGCGCGCAACCGCAGCGTCGGGATGCCCAGGAGCATCGCGAAGATGACCGAGCAGATTACGGCGATGACCAGTCCCACAAAGAAGGGGACGCCAAACGTGAGCGTCGAGATGGCGAAGCCGTAGGCGCCCACCGCCATAAAGCCCGCCTGGCCAAAGTTCAGCAGGCCGGAGTAGCCGAAGTGGACTGCCAGTCCGAGGGCCGCAAGGGCATAGGCCGCGGTGGTCGGGCTGAAGAGTTCGCTGGCAGCGCTGGAGAAAATGAATCCGAAGTCCATGGCTGTCTCCTAACCCACGCGCTCGCGACGACCCAGGATGCCCTGGGGCCGGAACAAGAGGACAACAATCATGATGAACAGTGCTCCCACATACTTGAGGTCGGCGGCGAGGCCGAAAACGGTTGTCAGCTCTACGAAGATGCCGACGATGATGGACCCGATGAGGGCGCCGAAGACGGTGCCGAGGCCGCCCAGGGTCACGCCGGCGAAGATGAGTAGCAGGATCTGCGAACCCATGTCGAAGGTCACGCCAGGCCGGTAGTAGGCCCACAGGATTCCGCCGAGGGAGGCGAGCATGCCGCCGGTGACCCAGACGATCCGGATGACCGAGTCGACGTCGATGCCTGAGGCGGCCGCCAACGCCGGGTTGTCAGCCACCGCGCGGGTGGCCTTGCCCAGCCGGGTTTTCAAGAGGACGATTCCGATCAGGGCGATCACCACTGCACTGATGATGAGCGACCACAGGTTGTTGGGAGAGATCGATACCGGACCCAGTTGGATTTCGGCGCTCTGGGCAAAAGGCAGTTGCTGCGTGGCGCCGCCAAAGTAGAACTGGATGACGTACCGGACGGCAAGGGCGAGGCCGATGCTGACGATCATCATGGGCACGAGGCCCGTTCCGCGGCGGCGAAGCGGCTTCCACAGTCCGGCGTCCTGGACGTAGCCGAAGAGGCCGCCGCCGAGGAGCGAGAGGATCAACGCAAGCCAGAAGGGAAGGCCGATAGCGTTAAAGGCGAAGACCAGCACAGCGCCGAGGGTGACCATTTCCCCGTGGGCGAAGTTAGTCAGCCCCGTGGTTCCGAAGATCAGGGAAAGACCCACGGAAGCCAGCGCCAGCAGGAGGCCAAAGCTCAACCCCGCTACGAGCCGGTTGAGGAGGTTCTGGCCGAAGTCCTGCTGCTGGACCACGATCCCCTTACCGAAGGCAAAAATCACGGAGAGGTTCGAGGTCTGGCTGAACGCTACGCTGCGGGGGTTTTCCTGGCCGTCCGCGAGCTTGATGCCCTCTGGCAGGGTCGACTCGTCCAGTTCGATCTCATAAGTGCCTTGGACCGGGACCCCAATGCTCCAGGACCCGTTGGCCGCGGATGTGGCGGTCCCTTCGAAGTCCCCGCTCCTGGCGGTTATGGTCACGTCGGCGATGGGGGTTCGCGCGTCATCCCGTAGGAAGCCGCTGATGTTGTTCTGGAAGGTCGTAATCGACGGGGATGGTGTCGGAGACGGCGAAGTGGCTTGTGATGCCGGGGCGACGACGAGCAGTATCGCCACGACAGAGGCAAAGACGGCCCCTATCACTTTCAGCAATCCGCCCGGCCGTCTGTGCGGCGAGCCTTTGGGTGTACTTCTCAAAATGAAAATCCTCCACTTGGGTGGGGTGGCCAGGGATGCGCCATTGCAGCCACTGAAAACGTCACGGGACGGATGGTGGGGCTTTCTGCAGGTTGGGGCCTGATTGTGATATCCGTCACCGTGTGTGGTTTATGTTACAGCTCGTCAGAGGCAAATTTTAGGCTGGGGGGAGGCCGAAGGGTAGCGATCGCATAACAACTGCGTTACAGCCATGGCGCATTGGCAAAGTGTTCGCAAAGAAACTTCTGTTGATCAGCAGTATTCCTCAGGGGGCGGCCTGGCCTACGCGCGGCCCGGCGGCGCGTGCGACCGTCCACTCGGATGCATCACGGTTGCGTTTCGGCGCCATGGACCGGGAACTTATTGGGGCGTGAGCGCGTAGATATTGGTAGCGTGGTTCGTAAGTCACGACTCAAACCCTTTACTTGGAGGACACCAGCAATGGCACTTGGCGGAAACCCGATCTTCAACGGAAAGAATTTCCGTGGAGCAACGCAGGCACCGCGTGTCCCGCAGGCACCCTACGGACAGGCACAGTATGGCCAGCGGGCTCCCGGCCAGGTCATGGATCCCCAGAATGGTTGGGGCCAGCAACAGAACATGACCGATGAGCAGCTGCGCCAGATGTACAACCAGCCGGCCGCAGGTCCCGCGGACACCGGCCGGATGACGTACGACGACGTCATCGTCAAGACTGCTGCCTGCCTCGGAGTCCTGCTGGCCGGTGCCGCGGTGACCCTGTTCGTCAGCCTGGGGCTGGCCAGCATCCTGATGATCGTCGGTGCGCTGGGCGGCTTCGTCCTGGCACTGGTCAACACGTTCAAGAAGCAGCCTTCGCCCGCACTGATCCTGGCCTATGCCGGGCTCGAAGGCCTGTTCCTCGGCGGCCTCACCCGCGTGCTTGACCTGATGTACCCGGGAGTCGGCCTGCAGGCCGTCATCGGCACGCTGTCCGTGTTCACCGTGACGCTGCTCCTGTTCAAGAGCGGCAAAGTGCGCGCCTCTCCCAAGGCCATGAAGTTCTTCATGATCGCCCTGGTGGGTTACGGCCTGTTCTCCGTGGTCAACCTGGTCATGATGATGACGGGTATGACGACGGAACCCTTCGGCCTGCGCAGCGGCATCTTTGGTGTTGTCATCGGCATCCTGGCCATAGGCCTGGCCGCGTTCTCCCTGGTCATGGACTTCACCAGCATCGAAGCCGGCGTGCAGAGCGGTGCACCGCAGCGCTTCTCCTGGACCGCTGCCTTCGGCCTGACGGTCACCCTGGTCTGGCTGTACGTGGAGATCATCCGCGTCCTGGCCATCCTCCGTGGCGAGGACTGACAACAGAACCCGGCGTCCGCCGTCGTAATTCGCTCTCACAAGAAGAGGGCCCCACCGATGCATTTCGCATCCGGCGGGGCCCTCTTTGCGGTATCAGCGCTACGAAATGCGCATGGCTCCCGCTGCAGGGGTCACCGTGAAGATGTCAGGGGCCGTGTAGCCGGCTTCTTCGAACGCACGCACGACGGCGGCGCGCACCTGCTGCTCCGACGTCACCGGGGTGAGCGCGATGGCGGCCCCGCCGAAGCCACCGCCGGTCATCCGGGCGCCGATTGCGCCGTTGGCGCGGGAGGTGGCCACCGCAAGATCCAGTTCCGCGCAGGAGATTTCAAAGTCGTCCCGCATGGAAACGTGGCTGGCGTCCAGCAGCGGGCCTATGGAACCGGGGCCCGCACTGGCCAGCAGCTCCACGGTCTGCAGCACGCGGTTGTTTTCGGTCACGATATGGCGCACGCGCCGGTAGGTGACCTCGTCCAGGAGGCCGGCGGCTTCTTCCAGGTCCTCCATCCGGACGTCACGCAGTGCCTTGACGCCCAGGACCTCGGCGCCCAGTTCGCAGGACGCGCGGCGGGAGGCGTACCCGCCGTCCGCATGGGAGTGGGAGACGTTGGTATCGATCACCAGCATCACCAGCCCTGCAGGTTCTGTTTCGAAGGGAACCAGCTGAGCGCTCTGGTCGCGGCAGTCCAGGAAGACCGCGTGCCCCTTGGATCCGCGCAGCGACGCTGACTGGTCCATGATGCCCGTGGGGGCGCCGACAAAGTCGTTCTCGGCGCGCTGGGTGGCGAGGACCATCTCTTCGGGTTCAAGCCCCGCTCCCGTCAGGTCATTCAGGGCTGAGATGACCGCGCATTCGATGGCGTGCGATGAGGACAGGCCGGCGCCCAGGGGAACGTTTGAATCGAGCAGCAGGTCCACCCCCGGAACGCTGATGCCCTGCTGCTGCAACGCCCACATCACACCGAGCGGATACTTCGTCCAGCCCTTGGCGGAAGCCGCGTCCAAGGAGCCGAGGTCGGCGGTGACCATGCCGTGGTCACCATAAGTGGAGAGGAGCCTGACCGTGGAGTCCGGGCGGACTGCGACAGCCACCCGGGCGGTCTTGTCGATCGCGAACGGGAGCACAAAACCTTCGTTGTAGTCGGTGTGCTCGCCGATGAGGTTAACGCGCCCCGGTGCCTGCCAGACGCCGTCGGGCAGCCTGCCGAACTCCTGCCCAAAGCGGGCGGCCAGGTCCGCGGTGCCGGGCTGCGCTGTGTCCAGGTCCTCAGTGCCCGGTTCCGCCGGGTTGGTCAGTGCGGTCCGGGCAGTAAACGGGTCAGGGGAGGCGCTCACGCGTGTACTCCTTCAGGCAGGGCCCCCAGAGCAGCAGGGGCGGGGCTGGACTCGGGCACCACCACGGCACGGAGCCGTTCCGCCACGCTTTCCGGGGTGGTGTCATTGATAAAGGCGCCCATGGCGGCTTCGGAGCCGGCCAGGAACTTGAGCTTGTCCGCTGCCCGGCGGGGCGACGTCAGCTGGAGGTGCAGGTAGCTGGCGGGGCGCAGGAGGTCGTCAAGAGGGGCCTGGTGCCAGGCGGAAATGTAGGGCGTCGGCGTCGGATACAGGGCATCGAGCCGTTTGAGCAGGTCAAGGTAGACATGGGCCAGTTCATCCTTTTCCTCACCGCTCAAGGCGGCCAGGTCGGGTACCTGCCGGTGCGGCACCAGGTGGATTTCCAGCGGCCAGCGGGCAGCGAACGGCACGTAGGCGCTGAAATTCCCGCCCTCCATCACCATTCGGCTCCCGTCCTCGCGTTCCGCCCGCAGCAGCGAGCCCGTGAGCGTCTGCCGTCCGTCGGACCCATCATAGAACTTGCGTGCGGCCGCTCCGATGACGCCTGCCCGGGGCGTGACGTAGGGGTACGCATAGATCTGGCCGTGCGGGTGGTGGAGGGTGACGCCGATGTCGGCCCCGCGGTTTTCGAACGGGAACACCTGCTTGATCCCCGGCAGTTTGCTGAGGACTTCGGTGCGGTGCGCCCACGCTTCGACCACAGTCCGGGCGCGGGCCTCACCCAGGCCACTGAACGATCCCGTGTGCTCGGGCGTGAACGCCACTACTTCACAGCGTCCGTACGCGGGTCCGGTGGTGCCCCAGGCCGGAGTGGACGGCACTGGCCCCACGGCCGGGCCCAGCGACGGGAAGCGGTTTTCAAACACCACAACGTCATAGTCGGGTGCTGGGATCTCGGAGGGGTTGTTCGGTGTGGTGGGGCAGATGGGGCACTGGTCGGCAGGCGGGAGGTGGGTGCGGGACTGCCGGTGCGCCGCGACAGCCACCCACTCGTCGGTGAGGGCATCGAAGCGTACTTCGCCAGGCTCGCCGCGCTCGGGTAAAGGCCGGTGATCGGTAGTGGTGGCCGCCGTGCGTGGCTTGGCAGTGGCGCCGTCGTCGAAATAAATCAGCTCCCGGCCATCGGCGAGGGTGGTGGTGGTGATACCTGTCATGGCGGGGTCCTTTGCGTGCTGGTGCCGGAGATGCCGGGCGTCCGTTGCCTCGATCATCCCATATTTCGCTCAAAAAAGAATAGTTTCACACAAAAGAGAACATCTCGCGGTGATGGCAGGCAGTCCTTGCCCCCTGTTACGGTGGTGCTCATGACTTCGAGCGCAACCCCGGACGCGAGCATTCCCGCCGGATTCCAGACCTACGCCACCGGCCGGCAGTACGAACTCCGCAGGGGTGACGCGTTCGCAGTTGTGACTGAGCTGGCGGCCGGCCTGCGGCTCTACAGCCGCGCCGGTGTCCAGCTCACCGAGACCTATGGGGACGCCGAGATTTCCCCCGGCGCCGCCGGGATCACCCTCGCCCCCTGGGCAAACAGGGTGGAGGACGGGCTCTGGTACCTGGACGGCAAGAAGCAGCAACTGGACATTACGGAGGTTTCCCGGAACAACGCCAGTCATGGACTGCTCCGCAACTCCGCCTACAGCCTGGTTGATGAATCGCAATATTCGGTGACCCTCGAGGCGACGGTGTTCCCGCAGCATGGCTACCCCTTCCTGGTGCGCCACCGAGTCCAGTACCTTCTCGCTGAGGATCTTGGCCTGGAAGTCCGCCAGACGCTGATCAACGATTCCAACGCGCCAGCGCCGTTCGTCCTGGGCGCCCACCCATACCTGCGGCTGGGCGACGCGGACGTGGACCAGCTCACCCTGACCGTCGCCGCCGGCACCCGCCTGGTGGCGGACCGGCGCCTGATCCCGCGGAGCTCGGAGCCCGTCAGCGGGGACAGTGACTTCCGCAGCGGCCAAAGAGTGGGGGACCTTGAGATCGATGTAGCCCTCACTGACCTGACGTTCGACGGCGGTGCGGCCCGCCATGTGCTCAGCGCACCTGACGGCCGCAGTGTCACCTTGTGGCAGGACGAATCCTGCGGCTACGTCCACATCTTTGTGACAACTGAGCTGCCCGGCAGGCCCAGGGCGGTGGCCATCGAACCCATGACCGGTCCGGCCAACGCCTTCAACTCGGGTGACGGGCTGCGGTGGCTTTCGGCCGGGGAAACGTTCACGATGGCCTGGGGGATCGATGCTGTCCTGGGCGGGGCCGGGTAGCCGTTTCGCATAAGGGGCGGTGCTGAGGAAGTATTAGGCTATGACGCCAGCCGAGGACGCCACCCCATCCGATTCAAAGCCCACAGGCACGGCGCCGGACACGGTCCGGCCGGTGGAACCCGTCCGTCCGGCCCGGGTGCAGGCGGACCGGGAGCTTGAGCAGGACATTCCCTACGGTATCCGGATCGCAGCGTCGTGGGCCTGGCGGCTCGGTCTCATCCTTCTGGTGGCCAGCGCCCTGATTTGGCTGCTCAGCCGGATCAGCTTCCTGATTATTCCCGTTATGGTGGCGGCGCTGCTGGCCGGGCTGCTGAGCCCGGTAGTGCGCTGGCTGCGGAGCAGGCGCCTGCCAAATGGCGCCGCGGTGGCCATCACGGTGCTGGGGTTCATCGGTGTGATTGCTGGCGCCCTTGCCCTGGTGGGACGCCAGCTGGCTTCAGGTTTCGGCGAATTGTGGTCCCAGGCGCTGACCGGCGTGAAGCAGGTCCAGGACTGGCTGGCCGAAGGACCCCTGCACCTCACCGCCGACCAGATCGACCAGTACCTCAAGGAGGCATCCGCCGCACTCCAGAACAACAGCAGCAGCATCCTCAGCGGTGCGTTGTCCTTCGGCAGTACCGCTGGCCACTTCGCCGCGGGAATGGTGCTGGCCCTGTTCATCCTGATCTTCTTCCTGCTCGAAGGCGACAGGATCTGGGCCTTCCTGGTCCGACTCCTCCCGAAGAAAGCGCGGGCGGCAACGTTCGGTGCCGGACGCAAGGGCTGGACTTCGATGGTCAGCTACGCACGGATCCAGATGTTTGTTGCGTTTGTTGACGCGGTAGGCATCGGCGCCGGCGCGGCCATCATCGGGGTGCCGCTGGCCCTGCCCCTGAGCGTGCTGGTGTTCATCGGTTCCTTTATCCCGGTGGTCGGTGCCCTGGTGACCGGGGCCATCGCCGTACTCCTGGCCCTGGTGGCCAACGGGCCGGTCAACGCCCTGATCATGCTGGCTATCGTCCTGCTGGTCCAGCAGCTGGAGAGCCACATCCTGCAACCCCTCGTGATGGGCAAGGCCGTGGCCCTGCACCCGGTGGCGGTCATCCTCTCTGTGGCGGCGGGTTCGTACCTTGCGGGCATCCCCGGCGCGCTGTTCTCAGTCCCCATCCTCGCCGTAGCAAACTCCGCAATTCGCTACATCGCGGCCAGAACGTGGGAACATGAACAGGTGCTGGCAACCCCCGGAGGGCCGGTGACGCCAGGCCCGGACCATGATGACTCCATCAGGGACGTCCGGTTGCCGGGCTTCAAGCCCAAGCGCGGCAAGGACGCCGCAGCCAGCACAGAAGCCGCCAATCCGGACGCCCAGGCCTGAAACATGAGTCAGGGCGCCGGAGCCGTATCCACCCAAGGAGAATAAGTCCGTGAACACCCTTGAAACCCTTCCCGTCACGCTGGACGATGTCCTGGAGGCGCAGAAGCTGCTCGAGGGGATTATTATGCGGACCCCTGTGGAATCGTCACGGGCCCTGGGCGGGATGGTTGGCGGCGACGTCTTCTTCAAGTGCGAAAACCTGCAGCGGGCCGGATCGTTCAAGGTCCGCGGTGCCTATGTCCGCATGGCCAAGCTCTCGGCTGAGGATAAAAAACGCGGTGTTGTGGCCGCGTCAGCCGGAAACCACGCACAGGGCGTGGCCGTAGCCGCCAAAAGCCTGGGCATCAAGGCCCGCATCTACATGCCGCTGGGCGTAGCCCTCCCGAAACTGGCGGCCACGCGCAGCCACGGTGCGGAGGTGATCCTCCACGGCCACAACGTGGATGAGGCCCTCGCCGAGGCGCAGCGCTACGCCGATGAGTCCGGCATGGTCTTTGTGCACCCTTTCGACAATGTTGATGTGGTGTCCGGCCAAGGAACCATCGGCCTGGAGATTCTCGAGCAGATCCCCAATGTGGACACCATCCTGATGGGTGTGGGCGGCGGCGGGTTGCTGGCCGGAGTGGCTGTAGCCGTCAAAGCCCGGGCCAGGGAACTTGGCCGGGAAATCCGCATCATCGGTGTCCAGGCCGAAAACGCCGCGGCCTATCCGCCGTCCCTCGCCGCCGACGCCCTGGTTCCGCTGAAGAAGGTGTCCACCATGGCTGACGGCATCGCCGTGGGCCGGCCCGGACAGCTGCCCTTCAGTATCATCCGCGAGCTGGTGGATGATGTTGTCACCGTCAGCGAGGATTCCCTGGCGCGGGCTCTGATCTTCCTGCTGGAGCGGGCCAAGATGGTGGTGGAACCCGCCGGGGCGGTCGGAGTTGCGGCCTTGATGGACGGCAAAATCGAAAACCCCGGGACCACGGCCGTGATCCTGTCCGGCGGCAACATCGATCCGATGCTGATGCTTAAAGTCATCCAGCGGGGCCTGTCCGCCGCCGGGCGCTACATGACAGTCCGGATGATGCTGGATGACCGGCCGGGCTCGCTGGCCACCATCGCCCGCATCATCGCCGAAAACGATGCGAACGTCACGGGCCTGGATCACACGCGTGTTGGCGGCTCCATCAGCATGGGCGACGTTTCCATCACCGTGAACCTCGAAACCAAGGGCCACGAACATTGTGAGCAGGTCCTCGGCGCCCTCCGTGCCGAGGGTTTCCAGCCTATTGTGGTGCATTAGGAGCAGCCATGCTTGACGCGATGGGGGACGGAAAGCCGCGGAACCGGGAAACCACAGCCTCGCGGGCGAAGGGTGGACTGTTGGTGGCCGGCGGCTTTGTGGCCGTGCTCTTTGTGATCGAACTGTTCAACATGCTGACCCTGCATGCCCTGAACCGGACTTTCGGGCTCCGGCCCCGGTCCGCGGACGGGCTTCTGGACATCCTGACGTTCCCGCTGCTGCACGCCAATCTGAACCACCTGCTGTCCAATGCCCTGCCCCTGATCGTCTTCGGCTTCCTGGTGTTCCTCTCCGGCGTGAGGGTGTTCCTGGCGGCCCTCGGGTTCAGCTGGCTGGGCTCCGGACTGACAGTGTGGCTGATTGGCGACGGCGGCATCACCGTTGGCGCCTCCGGCCTGGTTTTCGGATTGTTCGCCTTCCTCCTGGTGCGGGGTTTCTTCAACCACAGCTGGCGCCAGATCCTGCTCGCCGTGGTGCTGTTTATGGTCTACGGGGGCATCCTGCTGGGGGTGCTGCCCATCATGGGCAGCTTCATCTCCTGGCAGGCGCACCTCGGCGGCGCGGCAGGCGGAGTTGTCGCTGCCCTGTTGCTGCGCCCCAAGCACGCAAGAACGCCGGCCCCCTGACGGGGACCGGCGTTGGCCAGGCTTGGTTGGCCTGAGACGATCAGTGTGAAGCGTCAGCCTGCGTAAGGCTTGGCGGAGAGGATCTCCACCGTGATGTCCTTGCCGTTCGGAGCCGTGTAGCTGAGCTTCGCGCCCTCTTTGTGGCCGACGATTGCGGCGCCGAGGGGTGACTTCTCACTGAACACGTCCAGGTCTGAATCGCCGGCGATTTCGCGGGACCCCAGCAGGAATGTCTCTTCGTCGCCTGCGATTCGGGCAACAACGAGCATGCCGGGCTCCACAATGCCGTCGTCAGCGGGGGACTCGCCCACGTGGGCATCGCGCAGAAGGGCCGTCAGCTGGCGGATCCGGGCTTCGATCTTGC
The DNA here is from genome assembly GCF_002929755.1 of Arthrobacter sp. 4R501. Taxonomy (NCBI): domain Bacteria; kingdom Bacillati; phylum Actinomycetota; class Actinomycetes; order Micrococcales; family Micrococcaceae; genus Arthrobacter; species Arthrobacter sp. 4R501. The sequence continues at coordinate 132,342 of NZ_PJIW01000004.1, forward strand.
CCTGCTCTTCTTTGGCTGCATGGTAGCCGCCGTTTTCCTTTAGGTCGCCCTCTTGCCGGGCAGCTTCAATCTTCTGGACGATCTCCGCACGGCCAGGGCCGGAAAGGTGGTCCAGCTCTGCCTTCAGGCGGTCAAAAGCTTCCTGGGTGAGCCAGGCTGCAGGCGCGCTGTTGGTGGTAGACACGGACTTCTCCTAATGGTCGTACATGCAAAAGACCCCGCAACGGTGGCCACTTATGGAACTCAGCAACCAGCTCAGCGGGGTAAAGGTATTGACCCATTGTAGTCAAAACTCTGGACATACCCAACCCGGGATGGGGCATAGATCACACGGCGCTACGTCCCGGCACTCGGAATCCAGCAGTCGTCCACCACGCCGGAAACTGACAGGGACTCCGTCCGGAGTGTCACGCGCTGCGAAACTGTCCTGCCGCCGTCGGCCGTTCCGTCAGCTTTCCCGGGCGGGATGTCCACTACTTTCCAGCCCACCACGGCGAACTTGGAGTCGAGGGCCTTGACGGCGCACTTGACGGCCGTCCCTGGTTCCCTGGTGACCTGGAAATCGACCTCGGTCGCCGTGGCATCGATGGTGCTGAAACCGATGTCCTTGAACGTCACGTCAGAGCCGGCTGAGGACGTGGAGACCCAGGCCATAAACCCCACTCCGGCCGCCAGCGCCGCTACGGCAATGCCACGTTTGAACGCACGCGGGAGGGGCTGCTTTTTACTGCCATAACGATTGGCTAGGCTAGTGTCTGCAGGCGGGGACGCGGCGGGCTGATCCTGGGTAGTCACCAGTCCAGTTTAGTTCGGTTCCAGGCCGTGGCCGTCCGGGCCGGATCAGCACCCCCGGCACAGCTGTCCCGTCCGTCCAGTCATGCAGTCCTCAGTCCAATGGCCGTCACAGCAGCCGCAGAAGAATAAGGAGCCGTCCTCGATGACAGCGTCCACCAATACCCCGGCAACGCTGAGGCTGCTAGCCGTGCACGCGCACCCGGACGACGAGTCAAGCAAGGGTGCCGCGACCATGGCCATGTACGCCGCCGCCGGAGTGGAAGTTATGGTGGCCACCTGCACCGACGGATCCCGCGGAGACATCCAGAACCCTGCCATGGAAGGCGAGCCGCATCCCAAGCGGGACATGGCCGGGGCGCGCCGGCTGGAAATGGACCAGGCGGCCAAGGTACTGGGCATCCAGCAGCGCTGGTTGGGATTCACGGACTCCGGGCTGCCCGAGGGCGATCCGCTGCCGCCGCTGCCGGCCGGATCCTTCGCCGTCCAGCCGCTGGAGCGCGCCGCGGCGCCGTTGGTGCGCCTGGTCCGGGACTTCAAGCCGCAGGTGATCGTCAGCTATGACGAAAACGGGGGATACCCGCACCCGGACCACATCATGGCGCACCGGGTGGCAGTGGAGGCATTTGCGGCTGCGGGTGACCCCAGCCGGTATCCTGACGCCGGAGCGGCCTGGGAACCCAGCAAGCTCTATTACGACAGGGCCTTCAGCCCGGACCGGTTCCGCGCACTGCATTTTGCCCTGGAGGAAGCAGGCCTCCAGTCCCCGTACGCCCAGCGGCTGGCCGCCTGGCTGGAAACGGACGCGGAAGGCCACACCCCGCCGCAGGGTGCCCATGCCACCACGACGCAGATCGACTGCGGGGACTTTTTTGAGGCCCGCGACGACGCCCTCCGCGCGCACCGGACGCAGGTTGATCCGCTGGGGTTCTTCTTTGCCGTTTCGGCCGAGATGCAGCGCCGCGTGTGGCCGTGGGAAGACTACTCCCTGATCGAGTCCAGGGTCCCCGCGGAATTGCCCGAAAAGGACCTTTTCGCCGGGCTAAGATAGAGCGGCAGCATATTCTATGCCGTGTAGAAAAGCAGTGGGCTGGTCCGGATCCCGCGGACCCGCCTCCGGAATCCCCGGCCGGCTGCCCATCAGTTTCCACAGAAGGTTTGAACCGTGCACCACTTGCTCCTCGCCCTGACCACCACACCCTCACCGCTGCCGACGCCCGGCCTGCGTGAGGGCATCTCCGAGGACCAGATCACCCCGGGCCTGTGGGGCTTCATCATGACGGCTTTCTTTGTGCTGGCCACCACGCTGCTGATTGTGGACATGGTCCGCCGCATCCGCCGCGTCCGCTACCGGGCGCAGGTTGAAGAGGAACGCCAGGCAGCGGCCGCGGCAGCGGACATTGAAGCTGCGGACGGCCACGACGGCCGCGGTGTTGCCGGCGACACGGATGCGACCGGCGACAAGCCAGGCCTCGAAGACAACGGTCACGGCCAGGCCGCCGACCGGCCCCGACCCCGCGACTGAAGCGGGCCGGACCTACGCGTTCCTGCCGGCCTCAACAGTTCAGCTGAGGACTGCGATGGCGATCGCCGTGAAATGTGCTGCGAAGGCCAGGACCGTCAGGGCATGGAAGAGTTCGTGGAAGCCAAAGTGTTCGTAGCTGAAGTTGGGTTTCTTCAGCGCGTAGAACACGGCGCCGGTGATGTACAGAACGCCGCCCACACAGATGAGGACGGCGGCGGGGACGCTGGCCGCGAAGAACTCAGGCAGGTAGAACAGCGACCCGCAGCCCAGTGCGATGTAGATGGGCACGTATAGCCAGCGCGGCGCGTCCGTCCACAGCAGCCGGAACAGCACGCCCAGAATGGCCCCGGACCAGATGACCCAGAGCAGCAGGACCGCCTTGGGCTGTTCCAGCAGCGACCAGGCCAGGGGAGTATAGCTGCCGGCGATGACCAGCATGATGTTGGTGTGGTCCAGGCGCTTGAGGACAATCTTCACGCCCGGAGACCAGTTGCCGCGGTGGTAGATGGCACTGATGCCAAAAAGCAGGACGCCGGTGGCAGCGTAGATGGCCGAGGTGATCTTGCGGTCCGTAGTGGGGGCGAGGACCACGAGGACGAGTCCCGCCGCCAGGGCCAGCGGAGCCGTGACGGTGTGGATCCAGCCGCGCCACTTGGGCTTGATCATCAGGAGCTCGGCCAGCCGGACGGCGGCGTCGTTCAAGGGGCTGTGGCCGTGGTCCGCCGAGGGCGCGCGGGGGCCGTCAGGAGTCTGGCTGTTCATGGCTTCAGAATATCCTCTCTTTGGATAAGTTACTCATGGGTAACAATCATGGCAGGTCATCCGGGAACGTCCCGTCACGCCGGTCCCGGTCCCGGACGGTAGCCTAGGATGTGCAATGCCGTCGAACAGCAACGGAAGTCAGGTGAGTCTCCTCGTGGAATTGCGCGGGTTCCTTTATGGCTTCTACGAGAGGCGGCTGCTCAGCGAGTTGGCCGGCGGCCGCATTCCCAATCACATCGGCGTGATGGTGGATGGCAACCGCCGCTGGGCCAAACAGTTCAACGCACCCACCAGCCAGGGCCACCAGGCCGGCGCGGACAAGATCCATGAATTCCTCGGATGGTGCCAGGAGCTTGGTGTCAAGGTGGTCACGCTCTACATGCTGTCCACGGACAACATGAGCCGGTCCAGCGAGGAGCTGGACCTTCTGATGGGGATCATTGCCAACACGCTGGACCGCCTGGACGATGACGCCAACATCTCGGTCAACGCCATGGGCGCCCCCGAGCTCTTGCCCGACTACCTGGCGGAACGGCTCAACAAGCTCACTGCCCGCACTCCGGTACGCGAAAAGATCCATGTCAACGTTGCGGTGGGCTACGGCGGACGCCGCGAAATCGTTGACGCCGTGCGGGAGCTGCTTCACGACGCCGTCGCCAAGGGCTCTGACATTTCGGCGCTCGCTGACACCCTGTCCGTGGACGATATTTCCCGTTTCCTCTACACGCGCGGCCAGCCGGATCCGGACCTGGTGATCAGAACCTCCGGGGAGCAGCGGCTGTCCGGGTTCCTGATGTGGCAGAGCGCGTACAGCGAGTTCTACTTCTGCGAGGCCTTGTGGCCCGCCTTCCGAAAAGTGGACTTCCTCCGCGCCCTTCGGGACTACGCCGGCAGGCAGCGGCGCTTCGGGACCTGAGCCTCATCACGGGTCCGCCCCCGTTCATCCGGAATTCACAAACCGGCAACAGGAATCGCCGACGGATGGCACCGGAAATTACTGGGCAGGGAATTACGTTATATCCATCAGCAGGCAAAAACGCCGGCTGATCGGGGAGGCCAGTACATGGAGCGAATTTCGCACCGGTTGTATGGGAGGCCGGACCCGGCCTCCAGGCCGAGCCGCCTCACCAATAACAATTCCGGGCGTGCCCGGGGCTGGAGTCGATGTGGCTAATTCTGAACAACTGCCCGAAGCCGTTTTTGACCAGGGACAGAAAGCTACCTCTCGCGCCACGCGAGCCACCTCACAAGCCGGTGCAGCAGACGAAACATCTGCGGCCGGTTTTGCTGTCTCCGGAAGGGACGCCACCATTAGCACGTTTGTCATTGACACCTCCGTCCTGCTCTCGGATCCACGGGCGCTGCTGCGCTTCGCCGAGCACGAAGTCATTGTTCCGATCGTTGTCATCACGGAACTTGAGGGGAAACGGCACGACCCCGAACTGGGCTACTTTGCCCGCAAGGCGCTCCGGCTGCTCGATGATCTCCGGGTAAAACACGGTGGCTTGAGTAAACCCATCCCCATCGGAAACGAGGGCGGCACCCTCCTGGTGGAGCTGAACCACATTTCCGCTGACGTGCTCCCCTTGGGTTTCCGCAGCGGCGACAACGACAGCCGCATCCTGGCCGTGGCCAAGAACCTGGCCAATGAAGGCCGGAACGTCACCGTGGTGTCGAAGGATCTCCCCATGCGGGTCAAGGCCTCCGCCATGGGACTTACTGCCGACGAATACCGCAACGAGCTCGTGAAGGATTCGGGCTGGACCGGCGTCGCGGAGGTGGAAGCCAGCGAGGAGGAAATTTCCACCCTGTACGGCCACGAGCCGGTCTTCATTCCCGCGGCCGCGGAAATGCCGGTCAACACCGGGCTGGTGATCCTCTCCAACCGGGGCTCAGCCCTGGGCCGGGTGGGCGCTGACAAGCAGGTGCGGCTGGTCAAGGGGGACCGGGACGTATTCGGGCTCCACGGTCGATCGGCGGAACAGCGGCTCGCCATCGACATGCTGATGGACCCCGCCGTCGGAATCGTTTCGGTTGGCGGACGGGCCGGCACCGGCAAATCCGCGCTGGCCCTGTGTGCCGGCCTGGAAGCGGTGCTGGAACGCCGCGAGCACCGCAAGGTGATCGTGTTCCGCCCGCTCTACGCCGTGGGTGGCCAGGAACTGGGCTACCTGCCCGGCTCCGAGTCGGAAAAGATGAACCCCTGGGCCCAGGCGGTCTTTGACACACTCGGCGCCCTGGTCAGCCAGGAAGTCGTGGAGGAAGTCATGGACCGCGGCATGCTCGAGGTCATGCCGCTGACCCACATCCGCGGCCGTTCCCTGCACGACGCCTTCGTGATCGTCGACGAGGCCCAGTCACTCGAGAAAAACGTCCTCCTCACCGTGATGAGCCGCATCGGCCAGAACTCCAAGATCGTCCTCACCCACGACGTCGCCCAGCGTGACAACCTCCGCGTAGGCCGGCACGACGGAATCGCTGCCGTCGTTGAAACCCTGAAAGGACACCCCCTCTTCGGCCACATCACCCTGACCCGCTCCGAAAGGTCACCCATCGCAGCCCTGGTAACAGAGCTCCTCGAAGGCGCCGAGATATAGGCCGATGGGGTGTGTGCGCCGGTCACCCTTCCTCGGCGTGCTGGCTCCTTCGTCGCCTCTGACGCACGCTGCCGGAAGGCTGACCGGCGCACACGTCGGGCAGCGGTCCTTCTCGTAGGAGCGCATCGCGGCGCATCGGGCCCTGGAGGTCGCTCAGCGACCGACGGGGCCCTTTTGCGTCGTGTCTAAGCGACGGAGAAGGGCCGGAGCCTGACGGACCGAACCACGGCTACCCTGCCCGAGCAGCGCTACGCCCCGAGGAACTTGGCTGCGGCCTCGTGGCCGGTAACCTGGAGGGTCCAGTCGGGGCGTTTGAAGGTTGCGGGGGTGAGGCGCACTTTTTGGACTTCGACGGCCTTGCCGCCCCAGGATTGCCTGTTGGTGCCGTTGAGTTCGTAGCCGAGGGAGCGGGACACGCCCAGGGAGGCGGCGTTCCAGGCGGCGGCTTCGGATTCGGCCACTTCGGCGCCGAGCCAGTCGAACGCGTAAAGCGCGACGGCGGCCCGCATCTCCGAGCCGAGCCCTTGGCCGTGGAGGGACTGCTTGAGCCAGGAGCCGGTGCTGACGGTCTTGAGGGTGGAAAAGTCCTTGGCACCGATGTCCTGGCAGCCGATGAATTCGTCCTGGTACCAGATGCCCAGGAGCAGGGTCCAGTCCTCGGGTGTGGCCTGGCCGCGGCAGCGCCAGTACCACTGCGCCATGTTGTGCCCTAATGCTTCCGCCGGCAGTTCCGTCCACGGAGTGCTGAAGGGGCTCCGGCCGGGTTCGTGGACTCCGCTGGCGGCCGCTGCAACTGCGGCGGGAATATCGGCGTCGGCGATGGGACGCAGTACCAGTCGGGGTGTGGTCAGCTCGAGGCCGAAGAGGGGCCAGATGGAAGTCAGCGCGGTCATCAGGGAAGCCTAGCCCAGGGCAGGCCACGGGAGTCTGTCAAACGCCGGTGATGCCTGGACCAGGAACTGTGATCAGGCGCGGATGTCCCAGCTGATGTGGCGGCGGACGTCCGTAAGGTTCATGGACTCGGCCACGAACAGGTCGTCCAGCATGTATTCGTCCACCGCGAGGATCCGGATCCAGTGCCCGTAATCCGGGGTTGCCGCTTCCATTGACTGGCTGGCCACGCAGACGCCGGTTTCCAGGTCGATCCGCACCCGGTTGCTGCCGGGCAGGCAGAGCGGAGCGGCGGGATCCGCTGGATGGTAGGACGCCGTAGGCGTCACGGTTGCCTCCAGCGCCGGCCGGCCATCGTGATCCACGCGGCGCACGGTATCGATCTCCACGGCGTTGGTGCCCGGGAACTCAATGGGGACCGGTGCGTTCCCGGCGAGTTCCACGGGATCGAGGGCAGCCGAGAAACGGCCGTTCCCGAAGCCCGGTTCGCCGTATGCTGCCTCCGGCCGGCGCCTGACCAGGCCGCCGTCGTCGTAAACGGGCGCTACGAGGTGGGGCGGCAGGAGCCAGGACTTCCGGGTGGCGCTGACGTACAACCCGTCCTTGGAATCGTTGATGCCGGTGGTGCTGTGGAGGACAAGCCGGTCGGCGGTTTCCAGGCGCAGCGCCCCGGGCCGGCGCAGCCAGGCGCGGACCAGGGGAGCGGACGGGTCGGGGACGTCGGAAGACGGTTCATCCCAGTATTCAAAGCGCAGTGACTGCCATTTCCAGGGGGAAGACCGGCAAAGGTTCCGGAACATGGTGCTCAGGTCTGCAGCGGCGGCGCTGCCTTCCGGATCCGGCCGGCGCCTAGTGTCCCATGTCGACATATCCACAGTTTACGCGTGGGCTCTGCGGTGCGGCGCGCGAATCCAGTAGCATCCGAGAGGTGATCCGACGACTCGATGGACTGTGGGACGCCACCCCGCTGGCGTTCTGGCTGGTGCTGGCCGCATGTGCCTACTTTTTGGTTATGGCGGCCCGGCTGACGGTGATTGACGTTCGCCACCATCTGCTGCCCAACCGGATTGTCTTCCCGTCCTACGGTGTGGCGGGGGTTCTGTTGCTCGCGGCGGCCTTGGTGCACGTGATCGCCGGTCCTGCCGCGCTCGTGGGGTCACCCGACGGTGCCGCCGAGCTACTGGGGATCCCGGCGCTTCGCATCCTGGCCGGGGGCGCGGTGCTGTGGGCCTTCTATTTTGTCCTGCGGATGGTTTACCCGCCCGGCATGGGCTTTGGCGACGTGAAGCTGGCCGGCGTCCTGGGGATGTACCTTGGCTATCTCGGCTGGGGGCACGTTTTTGCCGGGACCTTCGCGGCTTTCCTGCTGGGGGGCCTCTGGTCCATGGCCCTGCTGGCGGCCCGCCGCGGCACCTTGAAGTCTTCCATCCCGTTCGGCCCGTTTATGCTCGCCGGCGCCACTGCCGCCATGCTCCTGCCCGCTTAGCGCGAGAGGACACTTGCGGCCCCGGTCCGCAGGCGCGACGAAAACAACAGGGGCGCCGCAACCCCCAAGATCGCGGCGCCCCTGCAGGCTTTTTACTGCGGCTTCCGCCGCTATGGCTTATAGCCTTGCGACGCCGTTCAGCGGCGCTGGGAGACCAGCTCGCCCGCGTCGTCCTTCAGGCTGTCCGCGGCGTCCGGGACGGCAATGGGCTCCTTCTCCGATCCGTCCTCCAACAGGGCCAGGTGCCCGCTTAAAGAACGACGGCGGCCGCCCGCCTTCGTGATGAAGGTGGGCGGCCGCCGTCGTGCTTTATTTACGCCTTGTGCGGCGGGCGCGTCATGGACATTACGTCCAGCGCGGTGTCCAGCTGCTCTTCGGTGACTTCGCCGCGCTCCAGGAAGCCCATGGCCACGACGGTCTCACGGATGGTGAGGCCCTCGGCCACGGCCTTCTTGGCGATTTTGGCCGCGTTCTCGTAGCCGATGTACTTGTTCAGCGGAGTCACGATCGAGGGGGAGGCCTCGGCCAGGAAGCGGGCGCGCTCCACGTTGGCGGTGATGCCGTCGATCATCTTGTCCGCCATGACGCGGCTGGTGTTGGCCAGCAGGCGGATGGACTCGAGCAGGTTGGCGGCCATCACGGGGATGCCCACGTTGAGCTCGAAGGCGCCGTTGGTGCCGGACCAAGCGATGGCGGTGTCGTTGCCGATGACCTGGGCGCACACCATGATGGACGCCTCGCAGATGACCGGGTTGACCTTGCCCGGCATGATCGAGGAGCCCGGCTGCAGGTCCGGGATGGCGATTTCGCCGAGGCCGGTGTTGGGGCCGGAGCCCATCCAGCGGAGGTCATTGTTGATCTTCATGAAGGAGATCGCGATGTTGCGCAGCTGGCTGGAGCCTTCGATGAGGCCGTCGCGGTTGGCCTGGGCCTCGAAGTGGTCGCGGGCCTCGGTCAGCGGCAGGCCGGTGTCCGTGGCGAGCAGTTCGATGACACGTTCCGGGAAGCCGGCCGGGGTGTTGATACCGGTGCCCACCGCGGTGCCGCCGAGCGGAACTTCGGCAACACGGGGCAGGGCGGCGTTGATGCGCTCGATGCCGTAGCGGACCTGGGCTGCGTAGCCGCCGAACTCCTGGCCGAGCGTCACCGGGGTGGCGTCCATGAGGTGGGTGCGGCCGGACTTGACGACGTCCTTGAACTCCACGGCCTTGCGCTCCAGCGACTCGGCCAGGTAGCCGAGCGCCGGGATGAGGTCGTTGATCAGGGCCGAGGTGGCGGCGACGTGGACCGAGGTGGGGAAGACGTCGTTGGAGGACTGTGAGGCGTTGACGTGGTCGTTCGGGTGGACAACTTTGTCACTCCCGGCGGCTTTGAGGGCGCGCGTGGCCAGCTCGGCGAGGACCTCGTTCATGTTCATGTTCGAGGACGTGCCGGAACCGGTCTGGAAGACGTCGATGGGGAAGTCGCCGTCGTACTTGCCGGCAGCTACCTCATCGGCAGCCGCAGCGATCGCCTTGGCCAGCTCGCCGTCGAGCACCCCAAGTTCTGCGTTGGCCTGCGCGGCAGCCTTCTTGACCCGGGCCAGCGCCTCGATGTGCGCGCGTTCCAGGGTCTTGCCGGAGATGGGGAAGTTTTCAACTGCACGCTGCGTCTGTGCACGGTACAGGGCGTTCACGGGGACGCGGACTTCGCCCATCGTGTCGTGTTCAATGCGGAATTCTTCAGTGGAAGTCATGGGGCTAGCTTAGGGCGATCGGGGGCCCGGACTAAAACCGTGAACCGCATGCTACGGGCACTGATTCGGGCTGGGCCTAGACCTCGCCGATCCCGGAAACCACGTTGGCGTGGCCCTCGGCGAGGCTGTAGGAAAGGCCGATCACCGCGGCGCGGCCGTCCTCGATTGCGGCCGAAATCACACGGGAGCTGTCCACCAGGCGCTTGGACGTCTGCTTGACGTGCTCCACCACCATGTCGTTGATCTCGTGCTCGCCGTTCCGCATGGACGTCAGGACAGAAGGCGTGATGCGCTCCACCAGGTCCCGCATAAAGCCCACCGGCATGTTGCCGGTGTCCACTGCGGACTTGGTGGCACTGACGGCGCCGCAGCTGTCATGCCCCAGCACCACGATCAGGGGCACCCCCAGCACGCTGATGCTGTACTCCAGGGAGCCCAATACGGCGTCGTCAATTACCTGGCCGGCGGTGCGGACCACGAAGGCGTCCCCCAGGCCGAGGTCGAAGATAATCTCCGCGGCGAGCCGGGAGTCCGAGCAGCCGAAGATCACGGCAAACGGGTGCTGGTTTTCCACCAGCGACGACCGGCGGGACGCGTCCTGGTTCGGGTGGGACGATTCGCCGGCAACAAAGCGTTCGTTGCCTTCGCGCATGCGGCGCCAGGCAAGTGCGGGGGTCAGGTAGGTAGCCACGAGCTTACTTTACGGGGCGGTGCTGGCTGACGGTGAAACTGTGACGGCCGGGTTGGCGTCCATGGACTGCACGACGGCGGTGGCGAGTTCGGCGAATTCGTCCAGCTGGGCGCTTCCCGTCAGGACAACGGTGGTTCCGCGGTAATTCAGCACCATGCTCTTCTCGCCTTTGCCGGTGTCACGCAGCTCCCAGTTCTGTCCGCCCGCCGCACGCGTTCCCGTCACGGGAGCGCTCTTGGTCTGCTGGACGAGCCAGGTGGGGTTGGACTGGCGGGTCTGGACCAGGCCGATGAAGGACTCGTTCGGTGTCAGGTAGCCAACTTCCCACGTGGGAACGCCGCTGCCACTGCCCGACTCCCATCGGGCGTAGTTGGACCTGAACGACTTGCCCGTGTGCGGTGTTACGGGTGTGAATCCCGCCACATCCGTGGCGTTCCGGGCCACCGCGCCGACGTCGATGTTCGGGCGGAATCCGTCGCTCTTGGGGAGGGGGTTCATCAGGATGATGGGCAGGAAGGCGGCGATGCTGACCACCAGGGCAACGATCATGCCGATCACGGAGGCATTGGCGCGCTTCGCCGCGGCGGCCGGGATTACTGGGCGGACAGGGGCTGCGTCGGCCGTACCGGCGCTGTCGCCTTTAGCTCCAGAGTCGGAGGGGTCGGGCCCGGGGCTGGTTTTTTCCTGCATTTCACTCACCCCTCTATAGTCGCCCATGTTTACGCGCAACTCACAGTCGGGGGGAGTGGGGAGGCTCAAGGTCCATGTTGCAGGACTGCGTCATGCCACACCCCGGAGGCGCTGCCACGACTATGATCAGTACCAGAGGAATCACCGCACCGGCTGAATCCGGCCGAGCGGGTCCAATGATCGCCACTCGAAGAAGAGGTTCACGTGTCACCAGCGCCTATGACCCAGCAGTACTCCACGATTTCCCCCTCCCTGGCTGTGGGCATCGACGAGCCAGACCGCAACCTCGCCCTTGAACTTGTCCGCGTCACCGAGGCCGCGGCCATCGCCGGCGGCCACTGGGTTGGCTTCGGCGACAAGAACAAAGCCGACGGCGCCGCCGTTGACGCCATGCGCTCCTTCCTTCACACGGTCCACTTCAACGGCGTTGTGGTCATCGGCGAAGGCGAAAAAGACGAAGCCCCCATGCTGTTCAACGGCGAACATGTTGGCGACGGCACCGGTCCTGAGTGCGACGTTGCCGTGGACCCGATCGACGGCACCCGCCTGACGGCCCTGGGCATCAACAACGCCCTGGCGGTCCTCGCCGTGGCGGAGCGCGGCTCCATGTTCGATCCGTCCGCCGTGTTCTACATGGAGAAGCTCGTCACCGGCCCGGAAGCCGCCGATATGGTGGACCTCCGCCTGCCGGTCAAGCAGAACCTGCACCTGATCGCCAAGGCGAAGGGCGTGAAGGTCAACCAGCTCAACGTCATGATCCTTGACCGCGACCGCCACCGCCCCCTGGTCGAAGAGATCCGCGAAGCCGGTGCGCGCACCAAGTTCATCATGGACGGCGACGTTGCCGGCGCCATTGCCGCAGCCCGCTCCGGCACCGGCGTCGACGCCCTCATGGGCATCGGCGGCACCCCGGAAGGCATCGTTGCAGCCTGCGCCATCAAGTCACTCGGCGGCGTTATCCAGGGCCGGCTGTGGCCCACCAGCGACGACGAAAAGCAGAAGGCGATCGACGCCGGCCACGACCTGGACCGCGTGCTGTCCACCAACGACCTCGTGTCCAGCGACAACTGCTACTTCGCGGCCACGGGCATCACCGACGGAGACCTCCTCAAGGGCGTCCGCTACTCCAAGGACAAGGTCCTCACGCAGTCCATCGTGATGCGTTCCAAGTCCGGCACCATCCGCTTTGTCGACGGCGAGCACCAGGCCAGCAAGTGGGAAGGCTACGCCCGCAAGAACTAGCAGGTTCTTCACCCCGCGTACTCCTGCGCGAACTGGCAGCTAATGACCCCAAATTCCTGATTTGGCGTCATCAGCTGCCAGTTCGCGTTTCAGCAGATAACCCAGCCTGTGGATAACGCAAACCGCAGGCCGGAATCGGTCCACAATGGAGCATGTCCCGGACGCCCATGCCTCCTCAGCTCCCGCACGGATCATTTCTTCTTGCCGATGCAGAGGCCCTGGGCCTCACTCGGAGACAGCTGAGCAGGGAGGGCATATTAACGCCCTCACGCGGCATTAGACTGGCGCTGGACAGCACGGGAAGTGTCGCAGATAACATCCGCGCCTACAGCCGCCTTGACCCCAGTTGCGTCCTGACGCACTCCACCAGCGCGCGAATTTGCGGAGTATGCCTCCCGGCTTGGCTGGAGCAGGACTGGAGGATCCACATAGCCCGTCCTTCAGACGGCTGGAAGCCGCGCCGCAGGAACGTTGTGGGTCACCAGTTGTCGTTCAAGCCCGGCGAGGTCATTTCGTCCGACGGCGTCCGGCTCACGTCACCGGCTCGACCTGGCCACCATGCTGGACCTCAACGACCTTGTCGCGGCCGGTGACTCCATAGTCGTCAGCCATGGAGATGACTTCCCGGTGCCACGGAAGCCGCTGGCAACTGTTGCCGACCTGAGGCACCTTGTGGGTCAGCATCCGGGAATGCGCGGGGTGAAAACGGCGAGGTTAGCCTTGGATCTGATCAGGGTGGGGGCAGACTCCGTGACCAGTACCGCCGCGATATCAAGCGGCAGGGCCTGACTGAGGGTCTGGGCTGGCGAGAAATCCGTGTCCAGAAGAGTGACTTTGAAGGGGATCGGCCCTTCGTCGTCGAAAAAGTGCGGGCGGTCCTGAGCGGTTCGTCGGCCCGCACCGGGTGAGAACGAACTGGCAGCTGATGACCTCAAACTCGGATTTGAGGGTATTAGCTGCCAGTTCGCGCGGGGGTGAGGGGCTTAAGTGTCCGTTCGCGCTGGGCGCGCGGAGCGGGAGCGGAGGGCGCGAAGCTTGTCGCGCAGCTTGCGGGCCAGCTGGTACGCGTTGTACCGGAGCTTTTGAACGGGGAGGTCCCAGGTGCCCGGGTACTCCACCTCGCGGCCGCCGAAGGACTTCTTGAACGCGGTGAATCCCGCCCATTTGTGGTTGGGCTGGTCCGCGGGCGCGACACCCCACAGGTCCACGTGTTTCAGACCGCGGTCCTTGGCGTCCGCCATCAAGGTCACCAGGAGCGGGATGCCCGCGCTGAGCTTGCGGTGAGTGTCATCCAAGGCTGCGTGGGCGTAGGTCCGCGTGTCCGCGGAATCGTAGGCCAAGGCCGCGGCGATCGGCTCGCCGTGCAGTTCGGCGATGAACATGGTGGCTGCGCCCGCGGGCATCAGGGAGGCTGCCACTTGCGTCAGGTACTCGTCGCTCTGCGGCTTGAAGCCATTCCGCCGGGCCGTCATGTGCAGGAAGTCCAGCAGGATACTGATGTCGTCCGGGTTCTGCGACGCCCGGAACGTGACGCCCTTCTTGTGGATGTTCCGGTAGAGGTTCCGGTTCACGGGCTTCATCGCGGCGAGGACATCCTTGAAGTCACCTTCGAGGTCCACGATCCAGCTGAGTTCAGGCTGCTGGTTCACGGGTGCCGGCTGCAAGCCGCGCCGGCTGAGTTCCGTGGCGGCCGGCATGTTAAGCCCGACGGACACCGGCTCAATCCGGACAAACACAGCGCCGCACGATCTGGCCGTTGCCACCAGGGCGGCCAGGGCGCCGTCGAACGCCTCCGCGGAGGATGCCACCGGCCCATAGGGGGCGTAGAGGACCGTTCCGGCCGGGTTTTTCTCCTCGACGGCCAGGAAGCTCCAGCCCGGGCCGGACTGCTGATGGACTGTGCGGCCCAGCGACGACTGGACATCCGCCCAGGCAGGCGTCTGCAGGAAGAATTCCACGGCTCAGGCCTTCAGGGATGTGGTCACGGCGAAGGCAACGGCAGGGGACTCGGCACCGGCCACCGGGTGGACATTGACCGGTGCTTCCGCGGCGGGAAGGAAAGCACTGCCCCCGCGGGCCAGCTGGAGGTCGCCCTTGGGCGAATCGAGATACACCGATCCGGCAACAACAATAACGACGACGGCACCCGCCTGGGCCAGCGGCACCGGCTCCGCGCCGGGTGCCAGTTCGATCCGCTGAAGCTGGAACTCCCGGAAGGGCGGCTGGTAGAGCTCCTGGCCAAGGCCGGAGAATTCCGGCGTGAGCATGGGCACGGCCACCGGCTGGAATTCGATGGTCCGCAGCAGCTCGGGCACATCGATGTACTTCGGCGTCAGCCCGCCGCGGAGCACGTTGTCCGAGGACGCCATGACTTCAACACCCAAGCCGTGCAGGTATGCGTGCACGTTGCCCGCGGGGAGGTAGACGGCCTCGCCGGGGGCAAGCGAAATCCTGTTCAGCAGCAGCGAAATCAGCACGCCGGGATCGCCCGGGTACTTCTCGTTGAGGCTGATGACCGTGGACAGTTCCGCTTGGTACGGTGCCAGCGGAGCGCCGGAGATCAGGGCCGCGGCCACCATGGCTGTGGTGTGGGAGACGTCTTCGCCGCCCGTGATCAGGCGCTCGAAGGCGCTCCTGAGGCCGGCGCCCTCGTCCGGGTTCTCCATGACCTCAAGCAGCTCCACGAGCAGGGGCGGGACCCCGGATTCCACCAGGTCGAAGCAGGCGGCAAGGTGTAGCAGAATCTTCCGGGTTGCAGCCGGCGCCCGGAACCCGCACAACGCTTCGAACGGCGTCAGCGCAAAGATCATTTCGGGCTTGTGGTTGTCATCGCGGTAGTTGCGGTGCGCGGCATCGGGCGCAATGCCTTCAGCATTCTCCCGGGCGAATCCCGCTTTCGCCTGTTCGATGCTGGGATGGACCTGGAGGGACAACGGCAGCGCGGCGGCAAGGATCTTGGTCAGGAACGGGAGCCGCGGGCCAAACTCGGCCACAGATTCGCTGCCCAGGAAGTGCTCCGGATCTTCGGCAATCAAGGCATCCAGCGGTGCCACGGAGCCGTCCACCCGGCGGGCCATCGAGGGGGCGCCGGGGTGGGCGCCGATCCAGAGTTCGGCTTCCGGCCCGCCGGACTCGGGCCGTCCCAGCAGCCCGGCGATGGCGGTGGTGGATCCCCAAGCGTAGTCGCGGAGGACGTTCTCAATTTCGTACACAGCCAGTGTCCGTTCTTGGTTTTCGGTTCGGTGGTTCTACGCGGTCAGGGTTCTATGCAGTCAGGACGGCAGCGGGAGCCTACTGCGGCGCGCACTGTCCGTTGGTGGCCACGAGTTGGCGGATAGCTTCCTCGTTACCCTCGCGCTTGAGCTGGTTCAGCAGTTCCTCGGTGATCGGTTCGCCGTCGGGCGTTGTAGTCACGGGGGTGAAGTCCGACGACGGCGGCGGGGTTTGCTGCGCGGCCAACCCGGCTGGCAGGCCGGCAGCCGGCAGCAATGGCGAGGACGCCTGCAGGCCTCCGCCGACGCTTGATGCCTGCACCATGCTGTCAACGGGTGCGGCAGCCTGTGGGCCCGAAGCTGATGCCAGCAGCTGGCCCACCTTGGCGTGGATGATGTCAAAGTCAGGCACCGTGGAGAAGGACGCGTCGAAGTCGGGCGGGCCGATGGTGAGCCGCTTGACCTCCTGCCCCTTGGCCTTCATGGCGAGATCCACAAAGCTGCCCAGCTGGGACGAGGAAATGTTGGACTCCACAACCTTGGTGCCTGCGCTGGCGATGTCCTCGAATTTGGACAGCAGCGTGGCAGGGTCCAGTTGCTTCAGCATGGCCTGCTGGACACACTGCTGACGCTGGATCCGGGAATAGTCGTCGACGTATTCGCGGGACCGGCCGTACCAAAGGGCGTGCTCGCCATCGAGTGTTTGTTCACCGGCAGGAATCCAGCCCAACGGCATGCCATGGGTGCGGGTAATCTCGTCGAAGTAACCGCTCATCGGAACCCAGCCGCCGGCTTTGATCTTGATGCCTCCCATCGCGTCAATGAGTTTGGCGAAGCCCGCCATATCCACCAGGACGTACGCCTGGACAGTAATGCCCAGCGTTCCTGAGACTGCCTCGAGAGTCGCCTGCGCGCCGGGGTCGTCTACACCCGGGTAGAGGTCGGCGTAGTCGTTCGTCACCTCGGTGTTGATGGCATTGATCAGGCACACATCGCCGCAGTCGTAACCGTCCGGGTAGATCTTCCGCATGGGGGAGTCCTCGCTGAACTGGGCGTTCTGGAGGTTGCGGGGTACCGAGATGATGGCGGTCTGGCCGCTCTTGGCGTCGACGCTGAGCACGGAGAGGCTGTCCGGGCGACGGCCAGTGCGGTCATCGCCGGCGTCACCACCCATCATCAGGAAGTTGTAGCGGCCGTCCACGGGATCGATCGTTGGCCCCCCCGCGAAGATATTGCCAATGGCGTTGCGGCCCACGTTCAGCAGGTACGCGGCATATCCAAGCGTGCCGCTGCTCAGAACCAGGGCAAGGACCAGGGCAATGCCGACGGCGGGACGCGCCGCAGGTGCCAGCAGAACGGGGCGGATCAGCCGGAGGGTGTTGATGAAAAGGAACGCCCATCCGAGCGCCAGGGCCACCAGGACGAGGATGATCACCAGCGAGGCAAACTGATTGGTGAGGATGTTAATCAGGAGCGACCGGTTCACAACCAGCAGCAGCAGGGTGACCGCCAGCAAAGCCCAGGCGGCCAGGGTGACGCGCAGGGCAATCCGACCGAGCTTGCGGTCGCCGGCCACAATCTGGGCGCTGCCGGGCACCAGAAGTGTCATCAGGACCAGGGCAAAGCCCCGTTTGGTCCGGACGGGCACGGAGGCGCTGGACGGATACCGGACGGGATCAGTCATGACCTTGCCGGTTGCTGGCTGCTGTGGTTCGCTTCTGGACATGTCCGGTTCCTTAACGGCTGCCCCGGAGAACACCATTACCGTCGGCGAAGACTTCGCTGACTTTCTGCCTGAGGTTGGCTCCCTTGCGGGTGGCGACGTCGTTCAGTTCCTGGGCGAAGTCCAGGAGGTCGGCGCGGAGCGTGGCTGCCAGTTCGTCTGTGCCCGACGCGAGGATCCGGACTGCTAGCAGGCCTGCGTTCCGGGCACCGGCGATGGACACGGTGGCTACGGGAACGCCGGCCGGCATTTGCACGATGGAGAGGAGGGAATCCATGCCGTCCAGGGTCTTCAGCGGGACCGGGACGCCAATAACGGGCAAGGGAGTCACGCTTGCCAGCATGCCGGGAAGGTGGGCAGCCCCGCCGGCGCCCGCGATGATGACCCGCAGCCCGCGTTCGTGGGCGGTCTGGCCGTACCGGATCATTTCGGCGGGCATCCGGTGTGCGGAGACTACATCGGCTTCAAAGGGGATGCCGAACTCAGCCAATGCATCCGCGGCGGCCTCCATGACCGGCCAATCCGAGTCTGAGCCCATGACCAGCCCAACGATGGGATGGGGGGCGGTGCCGGTGGTGGTTTCGGTGGTCATGCGTTCTCCTCGGAAATCCGTGCTGATTCTTCGGTGGGAACCCGGCCGTCGCGGATGATGGCCGCCACCCGGGTTGCGCGTTGCCGGACCGAGTCCACATCATCCGTGGAGGTCCCTACGAGGTTGACATGGCCAATCTTGCGTCCCGGACGCACTGATTTTCCGTAGCAGTGGACCTTGGCGGCCGGCTCGCTGGCGAGGGCGGCCGGGTAGGCGGAAAACAGATCCTGGTTGTCGCCGCCCAGGAAGTTTTTCATGACCACTACCGGGCCCAGGATGTCGGTGGCACCCAGCGGCAGGTCCAGGACCGCCCGCAGGTGCTGCTCAAACTGGCTGGTAACCGAACCGTCCTGGGTCCAGTGGCCGGTGTTGTGGGGGCGCATGGCGAGTTCGTTGATCAGGAAGCCGACGCCGGAGCCCGGTGTTTCAAATAGTTCCGCCGCCATGACTCCGGTGACGCCCAGTTCCGTGGCGACGCGCAGTGCCGCGTCTTCCGCAGCCGCGGCGACCTCGAGGGGGATGTCCAGGGCAGGGGCGATGACTTCGTCGCAGACGCCGTCCACCTGGATAGTGTGCACCACCGGCCAGGCTCTCGCTTCGCCGCCCGGGGTCCGCGCCACCAGCGCGGACAGTTCGCGGCTGAACTCAACCTTGGCTTCGGCGAGGAGCGGGCTCATGGCCTCGAACCACGGAGCAGCCTCTTCGGCGGCCTCGGCGGAGTCGATGATCCGCACGCCCTTTCCGTCGTAGCCGCCGCGGGGCATCTTGAGGACAACCGGCCAACCCGTTTCTTCGCCGAAGTCCACGAGCGCGGCGACGTCAGCGACAGCAGCCCAGATGGGGTTTGGGAGCCCAAGGCTGTCGATGGCAGCCCTCATCACCAGTTTGTCCTGGGCATTAACCAGGGCGTCCGGACCAGGCTGGACATTCACGCCAGCGGCCAAAAGCGCGCGGAGGTGGTCCGTGGGGACGTGTTCGTGGTCGAACGTCATAACATCCAGGCCGTCCGCGAAGTCGAGGAGAGTCTGGAGGTCCTTGTAGTCACCCACCGGTGAAGTGGACACAGCAGACACGGCTGAACCGTCCTCAGCCTCAGCCAGGACGCGGAGTTCAAAGCCAAGGGCGGTAGCGGCCGGGGCCATCATGCGCGCGAGTTGGCCGCCGCCAACTACGCCGATTACTGGAAAAGTCACATATGCCAGCCTACAGAAAGCTCACCGGATCCGGGCTTTGGGACGTCGAAGGGCCCGCTTTTCGGGTATTTCCGCGATCACCCTTCACTCCTCGTGGGGCGGGTTCACCGATTTCGGGTCTAAAATAGACCTCTGGCCGTGTGGCCCAATGAACTGACGGCCATGGAGGGTCATGTTTAGCGCACTTGCAGATCGTATCCGGGGGCTCGCCTCGCTATTTTGGCGTGAAGTGGCCAAGTTCGGAGCCGTGGGCGGTGTGGCCTTCGTCATTGACTCGGCCATCTTCATCTGGCTGTTCACCGGACCGATGCACGGCAGCGAGGTCTGGGCCAAAGCGGTGGCAACCATTGTGGCAAGCATCTTCTCGTGGGTTGCCAACCGTTACTGGACGTTCAGACACCGCAAGCAGGCCAATGTGGCCCGTGAAGCCGCGCTGTTCGCCGTCATGAACCTGGTGGGACTGCTGATCGCCGCAGGCTGCGTCTGGTTCGCGAAGTACATCCTGGACCTGAACGACAAACCCTCGCTCTTTATTGCCGGCAGTGTCGTGGGCCTGGTCCTGGGCACCATCTTCCGCTTCTTCGCATACCGGTTCTGGGTCTTCAACGAAGAACTGGATCAGGAGCCGGAGTTCTCCCACGACCACGAGCTCATCGAACGGCACCATCGTGAGAAGGCAGCTGCCGCTGCTGCCGTCGCCCAGCACGGGGAACAGCCGGAGGCAGACTCACCGGAAAGCCGCCGGCAGCAGTCCTAACCCGGCCGTGCCGGGAAAGCTACTTGCCGTGGATGCGTTCCGCGGCCAGCAGCTTGTCCGTCAGCTCCACATCGGCGTGAGCCAGCACCACTGAACCACCGTTGTGCCACGCGCCGAGTGAGTTCGCCAGCGCCGGCTCCAGCCCTTCAGAGGCCGGGACCAGAAGCCTGACGCCTTCCTCATGCGGCGCCGCAAAACCAGTGATCAGGCTTTCGTGGATGTGCCGCTGGCCTCCGCCAGCCCGAATGGCACAGCCGGCCGCCGAAGGGTCCGTGTGCGCCATAAAGACGTCACCATGGGAGCGCACCTCGGCGGCGTAGTCGATGACTCCGGCAGGCAGGTCGCCAGGCCACCGCATCGCCAGGGCTGGCAGCGCGACAGCGATAACGGCGTCGTGCTTCCGCTCAACGGTTCCGGGCCTGTCGGTGACCAGGAGCTCCGCCTCCCCGCCGTCCAGGACTGTCTCCATGCCCAGCTGCCAAGCGGCCAGTGCCCAGATCATTGACTTCCAGTGGGCTGGCAGGTCAAGAGTCAGTCGCATGCCGGGCTCGGCGTCGAGTTCGTCCTGCAGCAGATTGCTGGTTTTTGCCACCCAGTTGTCCAGCACACGACCGGAGAGTTCCACGCGCTCGGAGTCGGGGCCGTACCAGGTCAGGCGGGGCGACGTGGCGTGGCCGGAACGCAAGGTGGTCATCAGATCTATCGCCGGGATGCTCATGGCTTTATCTTGTCACGGACCCAGCGGGGCGTCCTTGGCGGGGATGCCGCGCACCGAGTCCCTATGGGTCCCGGTCGGGTCCGGCCGGGCTGTGATGTTACTCACAGGAGTTTGTCATCTTATTTGTCGAATTCGGGCTGCGCCTGTATTTCTGGCAGCTATTCAGCGAAAATGGGACCTTTTGGCTGCCGATGTGGACTGTCGGGCCTCCAGCGCGCCGGACCTTCGGAAAACTCCCGGGCGTGGCGTGACCGGGATTGGCCCGGAAAGTTGATTATTATCCGTCCACGGCTTGACTCCCCAGTAGTTACACGCGTGTAATTAGATATCGAAAGTCACTGCATAAATACGGACACGCAACCGAGTGTCCAGGTATTCAGGCAAGGGCTGCAACATTTGGGGAGGGTCGCCGTGGGGCAAGCAGAGCGTATCCATGAAGATGCCGTCGTCGCCGGACTGGCAACGGCAAAATACCGCGCACGGGGGGTTCCGAGCGACTGGTACGTCGATCCCGCGGATCCCGACGCCGCGGACCGTTACAACCGCAATACCAAAGACCCCCTCCAGGACCAGGCCACAGCCTTCCTGGCGGCGCACGAAGCACTCCTTGACGGCGGACATGACCAGGACGATGACGACCTGGATCCGCCCATGGAACTGCGCACCCCGGCACAGGGAACAAGTTCCCAGCCGGTGTGGATCGGACTGCCGTTCAGGCAGGACTTCGACGACGAAGGTGAACTCGGCTGGCAGACTGATGCATTGTGCGCGCAAACGGATCCGGAAGCCTTCTTCCCGGAGAAGGGCGGATCCACGCGCGACGCCAAGAAGGTCTGCGGTGCCTGCAATGTGCGGTCGCAGTGCCTGGAATACGCGCTCGCAAACGACGAACGGTTTGGCATTTGGGGTGGCCTTTCCGAGCGTGAGCGCCGGCGGCTAAGGAAGCGAGCAATCTAATTCTTCAGGAAGTACATGTCACTGCCGTTGTGGTGTCCCACAACGGCAGTGCCTATCTCCCCAGAACCCTGGCTGCCCTCGCGGACCAGACCCGGCCCGCGGACTCCCTCATCGGAGTGGACACCGGATCCCGCGACGACTCCGCCGTCCTCCTGGAACGGGCCTTCGGCGCAACCAATGTGAGCACCTTTCCGCCCGGCAAGAGCGGCATGGGCGGCGCCGTGCGCGCCGGGCTCAACAAGCACGCGCCCTGGGAAGGCCAGTCCCAGCGCGCCGCCACAGAGTGGGTCTGGCTGCTGCACGACGATGCGGCGCCGGCCCCGGAGGCGCTGGCCGAACTCCTCAGTGCCGTGGAGCGCGCACCATCCGTGACCGTGGCCGGCTGCAAGCAACTGGACTGGCACTCGGAACGCCGGCTGATCGACGTCGGACTCTCCACCAGCCGCTGGGCCGAGCGGCTTACCCTGATCGATGCCGACGAACTGGACCAGGGCCAGTACAACGGCCGCACTGACGCGTTTGCGGTGAACTCGGCCGGCATGCTGGTCCGCCGTGATATCTGGGAACTCCTGAAGGGCTTCGACCCCGCGCTGCCGGGCACCGGCGACGACGTCGACTTCTGCTGGCGCAACCGCCTCGCCGGGCACCGTGTGGTGGTGGTTCCCACTGCACGGATGTTCCACGTCGCCCACCGGCCGCATGCCCAGGGAAACGCTTCCGCGGCGCGAAAAGCCCAGGTCCATCTGCGCCTCAAGCACGCCCCGCTGTGGAAGGTGCCTGTCCATGCGGTCGGTGCGCTGCTTGGCAGCATCTTCAAACTCGTGCTCAGCATTGCGGTCAAGGATCCCGGGCACGGTTTCTCCCAGCTTGTGGCCACATTCGCTGCCCTGGCCCGGCCCGGTGCCGTGGCAAAGGCCCGCCGGACCGCGGCAAACAGCCGTCGGATCCGGCGGTCCGTCATCAAGAAGCTGCAGACGCCCCGGCGTGAAGTCTGGAACCACCGCCGCTCCCTGATGGAAGCCCTGGGCGCCGACAACTCCACGGCCGATGGCTTGGTCCATGACCCTCTGGCGGACCAGCCCACGGGGGACTCATCAGATGACTTCGCTGCCCTGACCACCACCGAACGGGGTTGGGTGGGGACCGGCGCCATCGCCGCCATCATCATCGCGTCCGCGGCTTCCCTCACGGCGCTCACCGGGATGTTCCGGGCCGACGCTGTTTCCGGTGGAGGCCTCATTCCGGTGTCCTCCACCCTTGGCGAAATCTGGCACCACGCCTCCAGCTGGTGGATCAGCCTGGGGGCAGGGCTTCCAGGCAAGGGCGACCCCTTCGGCTATGTGCTGTGGATCCTTGGCCTGCTCGGCGGGGGAGACGCCAACGCGGCCATGGCCTGGCTCCTGGTGCTCGCCGCCCCGCTTTCCGGCCTGACCGCATGGTTTGCGGCCGGGGGCCTGACCATCCGGCGCCGGTTCCGCCTCGTTGCCGCACTCTTCTGGGCGGCCGCTCCCGCCTTGCAGATAGCACTGAACCAGGGCCGGGCCGGTGCCTTGGTGGCCCACATCATGATCCCGCTGCTCGTCCTGGCGCTCCTGCGCGCCACCGGGTCCGCCGTGGGCCACGGACGTTTCATTGTCCCGTCCCCGGATGACCGGCGTTTCACCGAAAAACCACCTGCACGGCCTGGTATCAACGGCATGCCGTCCTGGACTGCTGCCGCTGCCGCAGGGTTGACGCTGGGTGTTGTGACCGCGTCGGCGCCTTCCCTGCTAGTCCCGGCCGTTGTGGTTATTGTCCTCTGCGGGTTGATGCTTGGCCGTCGTGGCCGCACCGTGTGGTGGGCTCTTTTGCCCAGCGCCGCGCTCTTTCTTCCCTTCGGGCTGTCCGTTATCGACCGGCCGCGGGCACTGCTGGCAGACCCGGGTGTTCCGCTGGGATTCGAGCCGGCCCCGCTGTGGCAGCAGTTCCTGGGCCAGCCGCTGCTGTTCTCCGCCGACGGTGGCCTGTCCGGCCTTCCGTTCTTCAGCGGCCAGGCGATCCCATGGGCACTCGTGCTGGCACTGCTGCTGGCCGTTCCCGTCCTGCTGCTTGCCGTTGCCGCCCTGTTCCTCCCGGGTATGCGCAGCAGGACAGCACGTGTTCTCTGGGTGGCGGCTCTGGTGATCTTCGCCGGTGGCTGGCTCGCAGGGCACGTTGCCACCGGCGCGACTGCCGACACCCTCGTGACCCCGTTCACCGGTCCAGCCGTCTCCGCCGCAGGGTTCGCCCTGCTCGGAGCCGCCCTGATCGGTGCCGAGCGTTTGCTTGATGCCGCAGACCGGGCAGCCTCGCCGAGTATTCGGCGCAACGTGGCCCTTCGCTCCGCGACGGCCCTTGCCATGGTGGTGCTGCTGGCCGGTCCGCTGGCCGGCATGGCGGTGTGGTCGGCCCAGAACCTGCTGCGTTCCTCAGCCGTTGCCCTCCCGGCCGACCTGCCGGCAGGGCCCGCGCTGGGAACGCCACGGCTGGTGCAGCCAGGCAGCGCCCGGACGCTTCCCGCCACCGCCATAGACCGTGGCACCGGGCCGGAGCAGACACGCACGCTGCTGATCAGCACCCAGGAGAACGGTGCCTTTGACGCGGCCCTGATGCGCGGTGCCGGGACCACCTTGGACAGCTTGTCAACGATTGCCGCCGCCCGGAACATCCTGGGCGCGCCCGGCCAGGAGACGGTCAGGGAGGACGACGACGTCACGGCGTCCATCCGCAGCGTGGTGGCCACGCTGGTGGCCGGCCAAGGCGTGGACCCCCGTCCCGAGCTCGAGCGCCTTGGTGCCGGATTCGTGGTGCTGCGCTCGGCAGATACCGCCGCCCAGCTCACGGCCAGCAGGATGGACGCAGTTCCGGGGCTCGTTGCCGTCGGCCAGACGGATGTCGGCTGGCTCTGGCGGATTACGCCGCTGAACCAGCCGGTACTGCAGCCCGCCGACGTTGCCCATCGCGTCAGGATCGTGGACGGCACGGGCGCAACTGTGGCACTGGTGCCCTCCAAGTACGACGACGTCGACACCCCCGTCGCCGAGGGACCGGAAGGGCGGCTGGTGGTGCTCGCCGAACGGGCTGACCCGGGCTGGAGCGCCTGGTTCGACGGGCGGAAGCTCACTGCCACGACATCCGGCTCGGCCCAGGCCTTTACCTTGCCTGCCACCGCCGGCCAGCTGACCATCCGCTACGACACCCCTTGGGCCCTCTGGTCCGGAATCGCACAGATCACGGTGATAGGACTCACTGTGATGCTCGCCATTCCCATGCCCGCGCGCCGGCCCAACACAGGGCTGTCGAGGGACGAGGGATCTTTGCGTAAGGAACACCAGAATGCATAAGGACGCAGCCCGCAGGACCCCTCGCAAGCAGATGCTGGCAGGCCTGGTCTCGGCCGTGGCGATTGTGGCCGCAGCCGGCGCGGGACTCGCAGCCTCCTCGGTCGCTCCGCAGCCGGCGGGGAGCCGCAGCATCCCGGCCGTGCTGGCTGCAGTTCCCGCAGGCGCCAGCACGGGGGTATGTCCTGGCCCGGCCCGCCTGCTCGAAGGAACGGAGGCGGGCACCGACCCCCAGTTTAGCCCCGAATCCGCGACCGCCAAGAGCGCTGTCACCGGCGCCGTCCTGAGCGCCCCCGGCGGTGTCCTCCCCGGCAGCAGGCTCGCCGCCCTTGACGGGACGCCCGCCGTCGAGATCGCCAAGGACGGCAGCCAGCCCGGCCAGGGGACAGGTCCCCAGGACCTGACCGCCGGCGTCGTCGCCGGGCACAGCGTGGATGATGCCAGCTTCCTGAGCGCCGACGCCCAGGCAGGCCAGAAGCCCTCAGCCGCCGGGCTTATGAGATTCACCGCCACCGACGGTGACCTGCAGGGCTCGGCGGCTGCCAATTGCCAGCCGCCCGCCAACGACGTCTGGCTGTCCGGTGCCAGCACCACCGTGGGCCGCACCTCCCTTCTTGTCCTCAGCAACGCCTCAAGCACACCTGCCACCGTCAGCCTGGAGCTCTTCGGCAGCAAGGGCCAGATCCAGGCCCCGGGCAGCAGGGGGCTGCTGGTCGCGCCGGGAGGTACCCGCTCAATCGTCCTGGCTGGCCTGGCACCTGGTGAAGCCCAGCTCACGGTCCATGTCCGGAGCGCCGGCGGTCCGGTGGCCGCGTCCATCCAGCAGAGTGTCCTGAGGGGACTGACGCCCGGCGGCGTTGACTTCATTGCTCCGGGCGCCGCACCCGCCGCACGGCAGGTCATGACCGGAGTGGACATCCAAGACGCCGGCGCGATCTCCGCATTCACGGGAAACAGCGGCTTCAACGACGCCGGCCCCGCGCTGTCCATCACGGTTCCGGGACCGTCGGACGCTGTAGTGGAGGTCAAGCTCTTCGGCCGGGACGGCCAGAAAGCCCTCCCCGGCGGCGGCGTTGTCACGGCAAAAGCCGGGGCCGTCACCGAGATTTCCCTGGCTGGCGTCCCCGCCGGCCACTACACGGTGTCCACCAGTTCGGACGTGTCATTTGTGGCCGCAACCCGCATCACCCGGGGCGTCACGAACGGGAAGGCGTCGGACGTCGCCTGGGCTGCCTCCGGTGTCCGGCTGGGAAGCCAGCATGTGGTGCCCGTGCCCCAGGGCGGTGACCGAACCCTCGTGTTCGGCGTCCTCGAGAACCGGGCCACGGTCTCCTACGCCGCCATCACCGCGGACGGCAAGATCCGCGCGGCCGCCACGGCCGACGTCGCCGGCGGCACCACAACGTCCATCAACGTCCCCGAGAAGGTGGACGAGTCGGTAGTGCTGGCGTACGTTGTCTCCGCGTCAGGTGACGCTGCCTACGGCGCGCTGCTCCTGCAGCAGGACGGCCGGGACGACATCTCCACGGTGGCCTTCACGCCCGCGGCTTCAGGTCAGGAAAAGGTGCCGGTCTCCCTGGGATACTGACAGGACAGTACCGGCGGCGTCAGTACCGGCGGCGTCAGTACCGGCGGCGGTAGACCGGATCCAGGGTTTCCGGTGCTACGCCGAGCATTTCGGCGGTGTGTTCCACGACGACGTCGTGCACCAGGTCCTGGAGTTCCTCCCGGCTGGCGCAACCCTGCTCAACCACCCGGCGGTACAGGGTGATCACCGGGCCTTCCTCTGCCGTGGCGGGGGTGTAGGCGCCCATGGGAGGCGGGGCGGCGTCGGCCACCAGTTGTTCCAGCTGCGGGGGTATTTCGTCGACGGCAAACCGGACGCCGTCGAGCGTTTTGCCCCAGATGTCGTGGAGCCGCTGCGCGGAATCCAGCACCATGTCGTCAAAGCGGTCCGACCGTGTCCTGTAACCGGGGTGCGTTGGCAACACCAGCTCCCCGCGCAGGCCGCGACCGTGGCGGTTCCGGCGGCGCATCGCAAAGCTTCGGCCGGGCGAACCCGAACCCGTTTCTGCGGCGCGGTCATCCGGGTCAGCCAAACGGACCGTAAAAGCTGAATTATGGTTCGATGACTGCATACCTTGACTGTAAACCCGGGCGCAGAATTACGCGACATAACCCCGGTTTTCGTGCCAGGGCGCGGCGCCGATTCGGCAAATACTCCGAACAAGTTCGGATACGGAGTAGTCTGTGATGTCGTGGGAGCTATCCGTCAATGTTCAAGGTCAGCCTGCCGTCAGTCGGCGGTGGCAACTTTGACGTACGTCTATGCCGACTCCACCGCCGTCCTGGGTCCGCTTGCCACCTACGCCGAGCCGCATTGTTACGATTTGTGCGAGCAGCACGCCGGGTCACTGACCGTGCCCCGCGGCTGGGAAGTGCTTCGCCTGGCGATGCCCACAAGCCCGCAGCAGCCCGGGCCGGACGACCTCCTGGCCCTCGCCAACGCCGTCCGCGAAGCAGCGGCCCAGCCGCCCAGGTCGCAGACCACGCCGGGTCAGCGTGGCTCGCATTCAGCGCTGGAGGCCCCGGCCGGCACCGAAGGCGTCCGCCGGGGGCATCTGCGCGTCCTGCGCGAACCTTCCTGAGGCGGATCTGGCGGTAGGCTGGAACCTGCTAATCAGTCAGCCAACGGCGCGAACGCGCCCCTGTCGGGAGCACCAATCATGCCAAAGATCAGTCCTGAACTGTTGTCCGTCCTCCGCTGTCCCGTGACCGGATCGCCCCTGGTCCAGGAAGGCGAAGAGCTTGTGTCGACGGCGGCGGGAGATTCGGGCGTGAAGCTGCGCTACCCGATCGAGGACGGTATCCCGCTGCTGCTGCCGCCGGAACTTCTCCAGGCCGCCACGGCTGCCGGCTCGGACCAGCACGATCACGCCGTCCGGCCGGCCACGGACCCAAGCCCCGCCACGGACAAAACCGCAGCTACTGCCTAGGCAACGCCTGGACAACACGTACCACCACCAGCGGTCGACTTTCGCGCAGAGGCTTCAACGCCGTCGCCGCCATCGGACAAAAGCAAAGGAACCCCATGACATTTGATTACAAGGTAGCCGACATCTCGCTGGCCGAAGCCGGCCGCCACCAGATCCGCCTGGCCGAGCACGAGATGCCAGGCCTGATGTCACTCCGCAAGGAGTTCGGACCCACCCAGCCGCTGAAGGGCGCCCGGATCGCCGGATCCCTTCACATGACGGTCCAGACTGCCGTCCTGATCGAAACCCTCACTGCCCTCGGTGCCGAGGTCCGCTGGGCCTCCTGCAACATCTTCTCCACCCAGGACGATGCCGCCGCAGCCGTCGTGGTGGGCACGGGAACGGTCGAGGACCCGCAGGGTGTCCCGGTGTTCGCCTGGAAGGGCGAGACGCTGGAGGAATACTGGTGGACTGCACAGCAGATCCTGGCCTGGCCCGGCGCGGACACCAATCCGGAGCTCGGCCCGAACATGATCCTGGACGACGGCGGCGACGCCACCATGCTGGTCCACAAGGGCGTTGAATTCGAAGCTGCCGGCGCTGTACCGGCGGCAGGCGAAGACGAGTCCGAGGAAGGCCGGATCTTCCTGGACGTGCTTCGCGCCTCGCTGCAGGAAGACCCGCAGCGGTGGACCCGGGTCGGGGCCAGCCTGCGCGGCGTCACCGAGGAAACCACCACCGGCGTGCACCGCCTCTACCAGCTGGCTGAACAGGGCAAGCTGCTGTTCCCGGCTATCAACGTCAACGACTCGGTTACCAAGAGCAAGTTCGACAACAAGTACGGCATCCGCCACTCGCTGCCTGACGGCATCAACCGCGCCACCGACGTCCTGATGGGCGGCAAGGTAGCCGTCGTCTGCGGTTATGGCGACGTCGGCAAGGGAGCCGCAGAGGCATTCCGCGGCCAGGGTTCCCGCGTCATCGTCACAGAGATCGACCCCATCTGTGCCCTCCAGGCAGCCATGGACGGCTACCAGGTGGCCAAGCTGGAGTCGGTGCTGAGCCAAGGCCACATCTTCATCACCACCACCGGGAACAAGGACGTCATCCTGGCCGAACACATGGCCGGCATGCGTGACAAAGCCATTGTGGGCAACATCGGCCACTTCGACAACGAGATCGACATGGCAGGTCTGGCGCGGATCCCCGGCATCAAGAAGGTGGAGATCAAGCCGCAGGTGCATGAGTGGGTGCTCGACGCTGGGACCGCCGAAGAGCGCTCCATCATCGTCCTGTCCGAGGGACGCCTGTTGAACCTGGGCAACGCCACCGGCCACCCGTCCTTTGTGATGAGCAACTCATTCGCCAACCAGACCATCGCCCAGATCGAGCTGTGGACCAAGCGGGACCAGCCCGAAGGCGAACGCGAATACAGCAACCAGGTCTATGTCCTGCCCAAGATCCTGGACGAAAAGGTTGCCCGCCTGCACCTCAACGCCCTCGACGTGGAGCTTACGGAACTCTCCAAGGAACAGGCCGACTACCTGGACCTGGACATCGCCGGACCGTACAAGCCCGAGCACTATCGTTACTGACGTGTGATGCCCCGGGTGCAGACCGCGCCCGGGGCTGTTATGTCCAAGCATTAAGATCGGACTATGGAACCTGTTGTTAAGCCACGCCGGCGGGGGACCGCCAAGAAAATTCTCTTGGTGGCAGCCGTGTGTGTCCTTGCCGCAACGGGCGGCGTCTTCGCCGCCGTCGCGCCGGGTTTTGCGCGCGGTGGCCTGGAGTCCGAAGCCAGCTCGGCTGTCCGGTCCGTGCCGGGCGTCGCATCGCCCGTGGTGGCCCCGGTCAAGGTGGACGTCACGCCGGCCAACGCCGCAAAGCAGGTGAACCCGGCAATGCCGGTGTCGCTCAAGGTGGGCAACGGCAGGATCGAGAGCGTCACGCTGACCAGCACCGCCGGCGAAGTAGTCCACGGCACCTTTGCAGGGGACGGCAGCAGTTGGACAGCGACCGACCCGCTGAAATTCAACACCGAGTACAGCTACATGTATGTGGTCACTGACGGGGCGGGACGGGATACCAACACCACAAACTCGTTCAGCACGGTTTCGAGCACGCACGAGGCGGATGCCGCCATCTACCCGCTGGATGGGATGAAAGTTGGCGTGGGCCAGCCGCTGCAGGTCATCTTCAGCGAACCGGTGGTCAACCGGGATGCCGTGGAGAAGGCCATCAAAATCACCTCCAGCGCAGGGCAGGCCGGGGCCTTCCACTGGTTCAGCGACACCATGGTCCGGTACCGCCCGGAAGCCTTTTGGGCGGCGAACTCCACAGTCACCATGGACATGCAGCTTTTCGGCGTGGACCTCGGCAACGGCCAGATTGCCAACTTCAACAAGAAGGTCACCGTGAATTTCGGTGACAAGCGGGTGGCTATCGCCGATGCCGCCGCACACACTTTCACGCTCAGCGTTAATGACCAGGTAGTGAAAACCCTCCCGGTCAGCATGGGCGATCAGCGTTTCCCGTCAGCGCGCGGCTACGCGGTCCTGATGGAAAAGAACCGCTATGACCACTTCCGGGCGGCCAGCATCGGACTCAAGCCCGGCGATCCGGCCTACTACGGCGAAGTGGACGTGGAGTATGCCATCCGCCTCACCCTGAGCGGCGCCTACATCCACCAGGCGCTGGAGTCCGCCTACCCCTTCATCGGCAAGGCGAACGTCTCGCACGGCTGCATCGGGTTCGCTCCCGACGGCGCCGCCTGGGTTTTTGACAACATGACCACAGGCGATGTGGTTCAGATCATCAACACCGAAGGCGACTACGCCGCCGTCGACGACGGCTATGGCGACTGGAACATCCCCTGGGCGGAGTACAACAACTAGGAACCGTTTGGCCCAGGACCAGGACCAGGCCCAGGCCTATGGCCCGAACGGCAGGCGGTCCAACCGCTCCGCCGTGGCCGCGTTCCGGCGCCGGGCCTGCTGCAGCCGCGCGAGTTCGCGGTGCCGGCGTTCGGCGGTGACGGCCGCCAGGTACTGGTCCGGGCTGGTTCCCGGGGGCGGCGGAGGGGCCACCTGCCCGGCCAGTTCCGTGGCTATCGACGCTGCCATTCCGGCGGCGGACAGCGGTGACATGCGTCCGGCCTGCCGGATGAACTGGGCGGCCTGCCGTGCGGTCGCATCCGGGATCCGGCCGATGTCCGCAGCTGTGGCCCAGCCCTGAAGCTGTGGGGGAACAAAGACGCGGACCGGTACCTCTGCCGGCACGCGGCGGCGCAGCGCATACGTTCCGGCAAGGATGTCACCCAGCCGCTTGGAGCGGCTGTTGAAGAGGGCGACGCCGATGGCGAGGCCACCCAGGGTGAGGTAGATTTCCAGGAATCCAGTCAGCCCCCGGATCACGGCGTGGCGGAACCGGATGGCGCCGCCATCGTCCCTGACCACACGCAGGCCGGCCGCCAGTTTTCCGAGCGAGAGCCCCCGGGTGAGGGTCTCCACGGCTACCGGGACAATCACGAAGCAGAAGACCACGCTCACCAGCGTCAGCGCCCGCATTGCTGCCTCATCAAGGTCCTGGCCGGCGGCTGCGACGCCCAGCAGGATCAGGACCAGCAGGATGATGTTGAACAGGACATCCAGCAGCAGGCCAAGGGCACGGGCGGCGAAGGATGCGGGGCGCAGTTCCAGGACAACGGCCTCGCCGGTGATTATCGAACTCAAGCGGATACCCCAATCCCTTGTCAGCCATCCTGCGGACCTTCATAGTCTATGGCGGCTAGGCTGTTGCCGTGGATATGGATGCCTTCTCCGCCGCCAACGGGGACAAGTGGTCAAGGCTGCACCAGCTTGCCCATAAGCGGCGCCTCAGCGGCGAAGAGGCCGATGAACTGCTGCGCCTTTACCAGTCGACGTCGGCCCACCTTTCCTTCATCAGGTCGATTGCCCCGGAGAGCGGCCTGTCGGCGTCGTTGTCCGCCACCCTGGCCCAGGCCCGGACCCGTTTCACAGGCGCACGGTCCAACGTGATGGCGGACCTGGCCCGGTTCTTCGTGGCTGCCCTGCCGGCGGCTTTGTACCGCCTGCGGTGGCTGACGGTGGCCTGCGGCGCCGCATTTATCCTGGTTGCCGGCGCCTACGCGCTCTGGATCGGGACGTCCCCCGAGGCCCTGCGGTCCGTTGCCTCCGAGGCTGCGGTCCGGCAGTACGTCGAGAAAGACTTCATTGGCTACTATTCGGAAAATCCTGCGGCCTCGTTTGCGGGGGCCGTCTGGACCAACAATGCCTGGATCAGCGCGCAGGCGGTGGCCCTGGGAATCACCGGCTTCTGGGTACCCATGATCCTGTTCACGAACGCCCAGGGCGTCGGGATCGCCGCCGGAGTTTTCGCCGCCGTGGGCCGGCAGGATGTCTTTTACAGCTACATCCTGCCGCATGGCCTGATGGAACTGACGGCTGTTTTTATTGCCTGCGCGGGGGGCTTGAGGATCTTCTGGGCCATGGTGTCTCCGGGACCACGGACGCGGGGACGTGCCGTGGCGGACGAAGGCAGGTCGCTGATCACCGTGGCCCTGGGTTTGGTGCTGGTGCTGTTCGTTTCCGGATTAGTGGAAGGTTTTGTCACGCCCAGCCCGCTTCCGGTATGGGCCAAGATCGGCATCGGCCTGGCGGTGCTGGCTGCCTACTGGGGCTACGTCCTGGTATGGGGACGGCGGGCCTATGACGCCGGTGAACGCGGCGACTTGGCGGCCGGCGACGCTGGATACAGCGAAATCGTCGCATGAATCCGCGAGCGACGGGGTGGCTCCTCGCCCTCGTGGAGGAGCGGGCGGTAGGCTCGATATCAGATACACGGCGCTGCCCGGATCAGAGCCGGCGGCGTGGAACCCAACGGAAGTGACGCTGCTGTGAACGACAATTCGCCGACCCCTGCCAAACGCACGGAGCCGCAGCCGGATCCGGACCTGGATACTTCGTCGGACTCGGAAGAGCCGGCTTTTGCCTGGCTGAAAGACTCCGGCTCCAGCACTGCCGACGTGTCTCCAGCACGTAGCGCCGGTGTCGGGCAGGGCGGTGTCACCCAGCCCGAAAGCCGCGCCGGGCGCAAAGCCGCGGAGGCCGCCGTCGAACCTCCCGCCGCGGTACCTTCCGTAGAAGAGTCGCTCCGCAAAGAACCGTCCGCCCAGGGCGCCACCCTAAACGGCGCCCATTTCAGCGAGCCGCTGCCCACGTCAGCGCTGCAGGTCCGTCCGCCGCAGGAGGAAGTGGAGCGCCGCAACGCGGAGCGCGAAAGCGCAGCCAACGCCAAGCCCGTGGCCCCGCGCATCTGGCAAGTCCTGCTGGCCCTTTTCTACCCGGTGATCCTGCTGGTGCTGGCCGTCCGCGCTGTCACCAGCCCGCTGTTCCTGTGGGCCGAGTACAACAGGCCAGGGTTCCCGGGCGACGGGTACGGGTTCAGCACCGACGACCGGATGACGTACGGTTCCTACGCGGTTGACTACCTCAGCAACTGGGCGGGGCCGCGGTACCTGGGTGACCTGGTCAATCGCAGCGGCGGGGACCTTTTCAAGGACGGCGAAGTCGGCCACATGGCCGACGTAAAAGTTGTCATCCTTTCCGCGTTTGGCGGGGGAGCACTCCTGATCGTCCTCAGCCTGGTGGCCATCGCCTACCTGCGCCGCCGCAGCACCGGCGGTGTGCGCCGCGGACTCTTCGCGGGTTCCATTGTTGCGCTGGCGATCATCCTGGGCCTTGGCGCATTGGCCGTGCTCGGCTGGCAGCAGTTCTTCACCGAATTCCACCGGATCTTCTTCGCCAGCGGTTCCTGGACGTTTGCCCTTGAAGACACCCTGATCAGGCTGTTCCCGGGCCAGTTCTGGATCGATGCCGGTATTGTCATCGCCGCGCTGGTCCTCCTGGTGTCCCTGGTGACGCTCATCCTCACGTGGCCCACGCGCCGTCGTCGCGGCCTGGCCAAGGATGAGCCGATCGCCGCTGAGGCGTAGCCCCAAGCAACTGCACGTGCTCAGCCGTTTATTTTGGCGGGCTGCTTCTTGCGGCCGGTGATGGTCAGGAAGCCCTGAGGGTCCAACTCGCCGAGGTCCCCGGTACGGAAGAACCCGTCCACAAACGCCTCGGCGGTGGCCGCTTCGTCGGCGTGGTAACCCTTGAACACGCCGATCCCCTTGACCAGCACTTCGCCGTCTTCGGCCACGCGGATGGTGGTGCCCGGCAGGGGGACGCCCACACTGCCCACCCTGGTCCGGGCGGGCGTGTTGGCCGTACAGGGGGCGGTTGTCTCGCTCAGCCCGTAGCCCTCAAGGACCGGGATCCCGGCGCCGCGGAAGAAGTGCGCGTCCTCAGGTGCCAGCGGGCCGGCCGCCGATACCGCGTAACGGACCCGGCCGCCAAGGAGCTGGCGGAGCTTCGGGTACACCAGCCGGTCAAAGACGGCGTGCCGCGCCCGCAACGCCAGCCCGGGTCCGCTGCCCCCGCCGCGGGCCACGGTGTCCTGTGCCGCGGAGAAACGGATGGCGGCGGCCGACGCAGCCCTGAAGATCCCCGCTTTCCCGGACCTGGCAGCCTGGTGCACGGCGTCCGCCCGGACCTTCTCGAAGATCCGGGGCACCACCAGGAGGAACGTGGGTTTGAACGTGCCCAGATCCGCCCGCAGATCAGCAGGACGGCTGGCGTGTCCCAGGGTGGCGCCCGCATGGAGGCACGCCACCTGGGCAGCGCGGGCGAGCACATTGGCCAGCGGCAGGAACATCAGGGTGCGCGCATTTTGCCCCTTGAGGATCTCCGGGAGAAAGGCGACGACGTTGACGGCCACGAGCGCAAAGTTGCCGTGGGTGATCACGCAGCCTTTGGGCCGTCCGGTGGTGCCGGACGTGTAGGCCAGGGAAGCGACGTCGTCCAGGCCCGCGGCGGAGCGGTGGCGTTCCAGCTCGGCGTCCGTGACGCCCATTCCGGCAGCCGAGAGGCTGGCGAGGTTCGGGGCGTCGCCGTCGTCATCCATCCTCACTACGGGGACCAGCCGGTCCTTGAGCAGGGTGGAAGACTCCAGGATGCCTGTAATAAGCGACACCTTGCCGCGGTCCTGCGCGAACACGCGGCGCGCGCCGGCGTCGTGCAGGATCCACTCCACCTGGCCGGGGGTCGAGGTCTCGTCGATGGGGACACTCACGCCGCCGGCAAACCAGATGGCGAAGTCCACCAGGGCCCACTCGTAGCGGGTGGCGGACATGACGGCCACGGTGTCGCCGGGCTCCAGGCCGCCGGCGATCAGTCCTTTGGCGAGGGCACAGACATCGTGCAGGAATTTTTGCGCCGGAACGTCGGTCCAGCCGTTGGGGCCTTTGCGCGCGTAGAGGGCGTGGGCCGGGTTGGCGGCCTCCCGCTGGCGCAGGAGATCCGTGACATTGCTGCCGGGCTCCAGCTCCACCAGGAGTTTTGTGCTTGCTTCTCGCACGGGGGGTCTCCGTTCCGCTGCCTCAACGCAGTTCGCGGCTGGTCAGGGTTTCATGCAATCCTGCCTTAGATCCAGGACGGCATCCACATCCGGTAGCGCCATTCCTGGTAGGGGATGGTCTCCGCCGTCCACACCGGGTAGAAAAATGCGGACAACAGGACGGCCCCGGCGACGAACAGTGCCACCAGGTAAACACCGGACCGCCGGCGCCAGAGCGGGTCGGTGTCCCGGCCCAGGACGAGGCCCAGGCAATACACCAGCGCGAGCACCAGGAAGGGCTCAAAGGAGACGGCGTAAAAGTAAAACATGGTCCGCTCCGGGTACATGAACCACGGCAGGTAGCCGGCGCCCACGCCTGCAAGGATCGCCCCTGCGCGCCAGTCCCGGCGCCCGGCCCACCAGAACAGCAGGACCACCAGCGAGATGGCCGCTCCCCACCAGATCATCGGGTTCCCCACCGAGAGAATGGCGGAGGCGCAGTTGGGCACGTCGCATCCCGGGACGCCCTGCTCCGGCTTCTGGTAGAAGAACGACGTCGGCCGGCCCATCACCAGCCAGCTCCAGGCGCTTGCCTCGTAGGGGTGTTCGGAGCCCAGTCCCTGGTGGAACTTGTAGGCCTCCAGATGGTAGTGCGCCAGCGAACGCAGGGAGTCCGGCAGCCAGCCCCACTCCGCTGAGGGGTTGCTCTGGGCCCACCGCCGGAAGTAGGCGCCCTCGGAACGGAACCAGCCCGTCCAGGTTGCGGTGTAGACCACCGCCGCAACCGGAACCATGCTGGCAAAGGCAGGCAGTCCATCCTTGATGATTCCGCCGCTGACCCAGCCGCGGATTCCCGCGACGCGCCGTGCATTGAGGTCCCACAGGACCGTCAGCACGCCGAAGCCGGCGAGGAAAAACAGGCCCGACCATTTGGTGCCTATGGCGAGTCCCATGCACACGCCCGCGGCGAGACGCCACCAGCGGATCCCCAGCCACGGTCCCGCCAGTAGTTGGCTGGCTGCGGGCCGAGCGTTCCGGGACGCGGCCGCGAGCCGTCCGAGCCGTGCTGCCAGCCGCCGTCGTCCGTCATCGCGGTCCAGCAGCAAAGCGCCGAAGGCCGCCAGGAGCCAGAACATCAGGAAGATATCCAGGAGTGATGTCCGCGACATCACCAGGTGGTGGCCGTCGACGGCGAGCAGCAGGCCCGCGGCGGCAGCCAGCGGCACTGAGCGGAACAGTTTCAATGCAATCAGCGTGAGCAGCAGGATGGACAGGGTTCCGGTCAGTGCGGCCGCGAACCGCCAGCCGAACGGATTATCGGCCCCGAAGAGCCACATGCCGCCGGCGATCATCCACTTGCCCACGGGCGGATGGACCACGTACTCCGGAGTGTCCAGGAGGATGGCCGGGTTGCCTGCGTTGAAGGAGTCGTTGGCCTTGTCCGGCCAGCCCCGTTCGTAGCCGCTGACCACGTAGGAGTAGGCGTCCTTGACGTAATACGTTTCATCGAAGACCAGGCTGTGCGGCGTGTCCAGCCGGACAAAGCGGAGGATGCCGCCGATCACGGAGGTCAGGGCGGGCACCAGCCAGAACCAGAGACGCAGCGACGGCGGGTACTCCCGCCAGCTGCGCGTGCTGCCGATCAGGCGCTCGCGGAGGGCTGTGGCAGAGAAGGCCTCAGCCGGACGGGCGATCCACGGGCCTCGTGCCGGCGGGATGGTCTGGCCGGCCTCGGCAGGCCGCATGGAGGTCTGCGTCACGAGCCCCATGCTACCTTTTGCAGCTTGGGCCGCCGGCCAGCAGTACGCTGGGGGAGTGGACCCTAACCCCAGCACCTTCGCCGATTCCCGCCCCGCAGAACCTTTCGATGCCGCCGGGGAGGAGCCAGAGACAGAGGTTCACGTGGCAGCGGACCCGGCTGCAGCGGCACCGGTCGCCACGGGGCCGGGCCGGATTGTACTGGCGGCAACGCCCATCGGGAATACGGGAGACGCGTCGGCCCGCCTGATCGAGCTGCTGGGGACGGCGGACATTGTGGCCGCCGAAGACACCAGGCGCCTGCACCGCCTTGTCCAGAACCTCGGAGTCACCGTCGCCGGGCGGGTCATCAGCTACCACGAGCACAACGAGGCCACCAAGACCGCGGAACTGCTGGAGCACGTCCGGTCCGGCAAAACCCTGGTCATGGTCACAGATGCCGGCATGCCTTCGGTCTCGGACCCGGGGTTCAGGCTCGTGGAAGGCGCTGTGGCAGCCGGACTCACCGTGACCGCCGTCCCTGGCCCGTCCGCGGTACTGACCGCCCTGGCACTGTCCGGTCTGCCCACCGACCGCTTCTGTTTTGAGGGATTCCTGCCCCGGAAAGCCGGCGAACGGGCGTCGCGGTTGGCGGACCTTTCGGCCGAACGCCGGACCATGGTGTTTTTTGAGGCTCCGCACCGGCTGGAATCGATGCTGCGGGCCCTGCGCGAGCGTTTCGGTGCCGAGCGGCGGATCGCCGTCTGCCGGGAACTGACCAAGACCTACGAGGAAGTCATCCGCGGGACGGTCGGGGAACTGTTGCTGTGGGCCGAAGGCAACGAGGTGCGCGGCGAGATTGCCGTGGTGCTGGGCGGCGCCCCTGAGCAGGCGCCGGGCACCCCCGAGGACCACGTGGCGGCCGTCAACGAGCTGGTGGCCCAGGGAATCCGGCTCAAGGAAGCCGTGGCCGCCGTAGCCGAGGACGTCCGCGTCAGCAAGCGGGAGCTGTACTCGGCGGTCCTCGCGGCACGCTGAGCATACAAAAGGCCAGCTGTGCAGCTGCACAACGAAATCTCCATTCAGCAGTGCGTCCAGGCGTAGACCCTCTGCGGCCGCGGCAGTAGTGTGACAGTAAATCAGCCAATACGGCAGGCCGCCCAGGCCCTGCGTCAAGGCTGAACCAAACCTTTATTGACGAGGGAGTCACCGTGACTGTCACCGCACAGCCAGCTGTTACCGCGGAGCGCGAAATCGCACTGCTGGCCTCTGTTCCCACCGGATTGCTGATCAACGGCGAATGGCGCCCGGCGGCGTCAGGCAAGACGTTCGACGTCGAGGACCCCGCCACGGGCAAGGTGCTCCTCAGCATCGCTGACGCCGGCGCCGAAGACGGCAAGGCTGCTTTGGACGCGGCGGCCGCAGCACAGGAATCGTGGGCGAAGGTCCCGGCCCGCGAACGCGGCGAAATCCTCCGTCGTGCCTTTGAGATGGTGACGGCGCGTGCCGAGGACTTCGCGCTGCTGATGACCATGGAAATGGGCAAACCGCTGGCCGAGGCCCGCGGCGAGGTCACCTATGGCGCCGAGTTCCTGCGCTGGTTCTCCGAGGAAGCCGTCCGCGCGTTTGGCCGCTACTCGGTCTCGCCCGATGGCAAGTCCCGCCTGCTGGTGACCAAGAAGCCGGTGGGCCCGTGCCTGCTGATCACGCCGTGGAACTTCCCGCTGGCCATGGCCACGCGCAAGATCGCCCCTGCTGTCGCGGCCGGCTGCACCATGGTGCTGAAGTCCGCCAACCTCACGCCGCTGACCTCGCAGCTGTTCGCCGCCGTCATGCAGGAGGCGGGCCTGCCGGCCGGAGTCCTGAACGTCATCCCTACGTCCACGGCAGGCGCCACCACCGGACCGCTGATCAAGGACCAGCGCCTGCGCAAACTCTCGTTTACGGGCTCGACGGAGGTGGGCCGGCGCCTGCTCGCCGACGCGTCCGAGACGGTGCTGCGGACCTCCATGGAACTCGGTGGCAACGCCCCGTTTGTGGTGTTCGAGGACGCGGACCTGGACGCCGCCGTCGCCGGTGCCATGCTGGCGAAGCTACGGAACATGGGCGAGGCCTGCACCGCGGCGAACCGGTTCATCGTGCACGAGTCCGTCGCCGACGAATTCGCCGAAAAGTTCGCCGCGAAAATGGGTGAGATGACCACCGCCCGGGGCACCGAACCGGAGTCCAAAGTGGGTCCGCTGATCGATGCCAAGAGCCGGGATAAGGTTCATGAGCTGGTGTCCGATGCCGTGGCTTCCGGCGCCAGGGCTGTCCTGGGCGGCGCCCCGGCCGAGGGTCCGGGCTACTTCTACCCGCCCACTATCCTCACCGGCGTCACCGAAGGCACGCGGATCCTGTCCGAGGAAATCTTCGGCCCCGTTGCGCCGATCATCACCTTCAAAACGGAGGACGAAGCGATCCGCCTGGCCAACAACACCGAGTACGGGCTGGTGGCGTACGTCTTCACGCGCGACCTGAACCGCGGCATCCGGATGGGCGAACGGCTCGAGACCGGCATGCTCGGCCTGAACGCCGGTGTCATCTCCAATGCCGCCGCACCGTTCGGCGGCGTCAAGCAGTCCGGGCTGGGACGTGAAGGCGGCCTCGAGGGCATCGAGGAATACCTTTACACGCAGTACATCGGCATCGCGGACCCCTACGCCGGCTGAACGGATGGCCTCCGGCTGACAGGATTATCCTCCGGTCAGCCGCTTCCTTCACCGCCAGTAGGTAGCCGCTGCGGCGAGCCGCTATTGGCTACCACGCGGCCGGAACAAGCCGTCGCGCGCCCTCGACCAGGAGCGTGCGGCGGCTTTTGCCGTCCGTCGCGCTAGCCTGCCGAGCCCTCTGAACGGGGCAGCCAGGAGCCAGGCCCACCGGCCCAGAACCGACGGCGGGAGCCAGTCGGCACGGAGGCGTCGAGGGAGAGAGGCGTTGGCACGCAAGGACTGCTGTACCGCCTCGATGCGTGGGGCAATGGCCCCTGTCCTGCCGCGGCCGGCTGTGTCCTGGACAGGCGGGCCGTAGTGCCGGCGTTCGAAGTCGGAGGTGAGGCTGCGGATGGCTTGGTGCGCGGCGTCGTCCATGCCGCCATGTCCGCCGAGCAGCGATGAATGCCGGAGCCGCGCGGAATACGTCCGGGCTGTTTCGCTGGAGTCCGGTGGCAGTCCGTAGTCGGTTCCGAGATCACGGATTTCGGCCCACGCCAGCGGAATCACGTCCTCCGGCGCCCGTCCCTCGGTGCGGAGCCGCCGGGCACGCCGCCCCATCCTCACCAGCCGCGGCGAGGCCGCCAGGAGGACGAGGCCCAGCGCGGCCGCCGTCCACAGCAGCCACGGCAGGAGCAGCTGCCCGAGGTCCCCTGCGCCGCTACCTGCACCGGGGAGGGGCACGGCCGTGGCGCTTGGCGTGGGGGTTGGGGCGGTTGCGCCGGGAAGGAGGTCTTCGTTATTACCCAGCGAACCGGGGATGCCGGATGTGCTGGTTTCCGTGGCGTACGCGGGTATTACACCACGCGACGGCGTGGGTTCGAAGGGCACCCACCCCAATCCCTGGAAGTAGAGCTCGGGCCAGGCGTGGGCGTCCCGGGCGTCCACCTCATACTCCGGCAGCGCACCTTGCCCGGCCACTGAAACCGTGGAACCAGTGCTTCGGCCCGGCGCGTAGCCAACCGCGATGCGGCTGGGGATACCTTCCAGCCGGGCCATCACGGCCATCGCGGACGAGTAATGGATGCAGTATCCGCTCTTCTGAGTCAGGAAATCGGCCAGCACCGAGAGCCCGTTACCGTCGTAGCCGCCCTGGACAGGTGACTGGAGCGAGTAGGTGAACTCCCCTGAGCGAAGATATTTCTGGATGGCCATGGCCTTGGCGAAGGGTGTGTCACTCGAAGCTGTCACCGTGTCAGCCGTGCTGCGGACAATGTCCGGGACGTTGCCGGGAACCCTGGTGAAGTCGGCCGGGATTCCCTGCACTGCCTGCGACGACTGTTGAAGGAGGGTGGCCGTGAGCTTAGGCGCCGTGGACACCACAATATATTGCTGTGTCCGCGTGTTGGTGTTGGAACCCTTGACGGCCAGGGTGGCCGGGTCCCATGTCCAGGCGCCATTGAGCCCGCGGATTGTTTCCGGCGCGTACGGCAACGGCAGGTACGGGCTGGTGAACGTGCCCGTATCCACGGCAGTCACCTGGCGGAGCTGCTCCTCGGCGACGATCTCGTGGCCCGTCTCAAGCTGTCCGGACACGGGGCGGCGCTCTGCGTCGCGGTCATCAGGTCCCCACGACTCGCCGTCGAAATTGTCAACAGTGACGGACCGCAGATACAGCGGCCCGGCCGCGTTGGTGGCATAGGTGATCCGCCCGCTTCCGGCCGGTGCCCGCAGGCTGTTTCCCAAGGTAATCATTGGGTTCAAGCCGGTCCCGGCGCCCCACGGGTTCAGCCGGGAGCCCTGCGGAAACGTGCCGTGGTCGAATCCGGGGATGGCCGCTGGCACTGCCAGTGTTGCCACCAGTGCCACGGTTCCGGTCAGCATGGCCCGCCGGAACTGACCGGGATTCCGGCCGCTGTCCGCCGCAGTGCGGGAATCCGGTGCAAACCACTGGCTGCACGCGAGGATCAGGAGGTACCCGGCCGCCGTGGCAGTGAAGCCCCAAACCCCCACGCTCTGGGGCTTCACGGTGGCGGGGACCACCAGGATGGCCAGCAGGCCCAGCCCGGTTGCTGCCGGCATGCCAAGCGGCACGGCCAGGGCATCGATGAGGATGACTGTCAGGCCCAGGGCTGCGCAGCTGACCATAACGATTCCGGCGTTCGGAGCCACCGGGGCACTTTCCGCAAGGACCGTCTCGCTCGCCCGGCGGACGAACCTGTCCACTTCAGCCATGGTTGCCCCGGACGGGATGAAACCGGCAATGCCCGTGCTTCGGAAAAACGTCAGGGTGAGGATCGCGATCAGGGAGGCAAAGCCGCCGGCAGCCACCATGAGAGGATGGGCCCGCAGCGCGCGGAGCGTGGCGATGGTCAGGCAGACCACCACCACCGTGGTCAAGATGGGCAAGTACCAGGCCCAACCCCGCAGGACACCGTTG
Organism: Arthrobacter sp. 4R501; assembly: GCF_002929755.1. NCBI lineage: Bacteria > Bacillati > Actinomycetota > Actinomycetes > Micrococcales > Micrococcaceae > Arthrobacter > Arthrobacter sp. 4R501. Next base: position 174,567 of record NZ_PJIW01000004.1, read on the forward strand.
AGGGAAATCGCGGCGCCGGCCACGGACAGGGCGACTGCGCCGGCCATGGCCCAGGGGTACGCCCCGACCCGCGTCCGTGCCGGAACCTTGCCACGGGCACCTGTGGCTGCCTGCCCGCGCGACGCGTTGCGTTCCGGTGCCAGTGTCACCGTCCCACCTCCGCTCCGCGGCGAACGTCTGCCGCTGCCGTGGCCGGCGCAGCACCACCCTGGTCGAAGTGCGTCCAGGCGTCCGGGACCGGAACCGAGGTTGGCACCGCCACTGCCCGCCAGCCGCCCCGGCGGAGGGCCTCCAAAGAGTCCTCGGAATCGGCGGGCCTCTCGGAAACGATGATGGCGAACGCATTCGCGCCATAACCCGCCGCAGGAGCGAGGGCTCTGGCCTCGCTCGGAGAGATCCTGCCGAGCACGGCAATAAGGGGCCCCCGCATCCGGTGGGCGGAGAGCTTGTCCATCAGGTGATCGTCGAAAACGGCCGGTCCGGCATCCTGGCCACCGTGGTCCCGGGCAGCGTGGTGCGGACCGGACAGCTGGATGGCGGCGAGGCTTTCGGCGATCGACTGGAGCCCGGACACTCCGCTGAACTCTTCCGCTTCCGGTTCCGGTGCGGACGGGGAGCGGAGGAACGCGGGTTCGCCGCGGGGGTCCAGGAGGCGGAGGGCGTAGTTCCGCTCCGACAGGTGCGTGCAGATGGAGATCGCGGCCACCACGGCCCACTCGAACGTTCCGCTGGTGATCATCTCGTGGCCGTCCACGGCCGCAGTGCCCCCGAAACCGGAGCCGTGCCCGCCGGAAAATGCCGCGAACCGTTGGTCCAGGATGATGGTGGCCTCCGGCGTTGTGACGGACTCCTCCTGGCGCACCATCAGGGCGCCGTGGTGCGCGGTGGCCGCCCAGTGCACCCGGCGCATGGGATCGCCCGGGCGGTATTCGCGGGTCATGACGTCATCGTCGCTGGGGTTGGCGCGGGTGCGGGTTGCTGTGATGCCGTCGTTGCCCCGGGCTCCCGCGAGGCCCGTCACGGGAAGCTCGACGGCGGCGGGCGTCACGGTGAGTGTGTCGCCGTCGTCAATTGACCGCCGGTGCAGGGACAACCCGAACGGATCCGTGAACTCGGCTGTTACCGGGCCGATCAGGTACTGTCCGCGTTTGGTGGAGCGCAAGTGGTATTCGTACCTGCTGGTCCCGCCCTTCTCTGAGCGGGCGGGGAAATGGAAGGCCGGGGACTCGCCGAACCGTGGCGGCAGCCGTTCCTCCATGATCGCCCGGCCGCCCCCGTAACCGGTCCGCGCCACGGCGAGCCGCACTGTGGTGGCGGCGGAGGTCTCCACCGGGGACGGGTTGAACTCGCGGTAAACCTGGAACCGGGGCTTGAGGAGCCTGATCCCGGCCAGCGAAACCAGGGGAAGGACGATGAGCAGGACGCCCAAGCTCAGCAGATCCCGCCGCCCCATGATCTGCGCAGACAACAGGCAGACGGCGCCGGCGGCCAGGAGCCCCCAGCCACGCTGGCTGAACAGGTGCCGGGGTAGTCGGTCACGCAGCGCCACGTGCCGGCCCTGCCTAGTGGTTCCGGCGCAGTCCGGCCGGCGGGGCCGATGACCGGGCAGGGTTGTTCACCGGGTCCTGGTTCACGGGGAGCCGGGAGAGGATGCCCCGGATGACGCTGTGCGGGGTCTCACCGGCGCCGGCCGCCTTCCGGTCCAGGATGATCCGGTGGGCCAGCACGGATTCCGCCACGCCGACCACGTCGTCTGGCAGCACAAAATCACGGCCGTCCAGCGCCGCCGTGGCCTTCGCGGCCCGGAGCAGCTGGAGCATGGAGCGTGGGCTGGCGCCCAGCCGGAGCAGGGGGCTTTCGCGCGTTGCGCGGCCTACTGAGACGGTGTATTCCTTGAGTGCCTGGGAGACGTAAACCTGTTGCACCGTGGCGATCATCGCTGCGACGTCCGCCGCGGTGACCACAGCGGAGACCTTGGCCAACGGGGAGGTTGCCTGATGGGTCTCCAGCATTTCGATTTCGGAGTCCTTGTCCGGATAGCCCATGGAAATCCGCGCCATAAAGCGGTCGCGCTGGGCCTCGGGGAGTGGATAGGTGCCTTCCATCTCGATCGGGTTCTGGGTGGCCACCACCATGAACGGTTCGTCGAGTTTGTACGAGTCTCCGTCCACGGTCACCTGGTGTTCCTCCATACACTCCAGGAGGGCGGATTGGGTCTTGGCGGACGCGCGGTTGATTTCATCGCCAATAACAATGTTGGCGAAGACGGCACCCGGGCGGAACTCGAACAGCCGCGACGCCTGATTATAGATGGACACGCCGGTCACGTCCGAAGGCAGCAGATCAGGAGTGAACTGAATGCGGCTGACCGTGCAGTCAATGCTCCGGGCGAGGGTTTTGGCCAGGAGGGTCTTGCCCACACCTGGCACGTCTTCCAGGAGCAGATGGCCCTGGGCCAGCAACACCGTCAGGGCGAGCCTGGCCGCATCCGACTTTCCGTCAATGACGGTGTTGATCGAGGCCAGGATCCGCTGGCTGGCCGCGTGGAATGAGTCCGCGTCCATGGCTGCTGTCTTGTAACCGTTGAGATGGCCCGCCTGCTCCGTCACGGGGGTGAAGTTCCGGGTGGCAGGGGTTACCTCGTTGACGGCGGTGCGGCGGTGGGAGTCCATCTGCAACCTTTCAGGCCGGGGATCACCCGGAACGGGACAGCAGGCCTGCCTTCGCCCGGCGGTGGGCGTTCGCATCTGTTCGTACCAGCCTACTAACACAACTGCCCTGGCTGACAGAGAGTTCCGGGAATTCTGCCGCGATCCGCCGCCGCTAGGCTTGAGGGATGTGCGATTCGCTGATCCCCGCCGCTTACCGTGCCGCCGGGGCGTACCCTGCAGACGCCGGCCGGAAGGCGCGGCAGGACTATCCGCCGGCGCCGGAGCCGCTGCCGGTCCCCGTGATGGACAACCATACGCACCTGGATTTCCCCGATGGCGAGAGCCCGGTGGGCATCGCCGCGGCGTTGGATGCGGCCCAGGCCGTCGGAGTGCAGGGGGCCGTCCAGGTGGGCTGCGACCTGGAGTCCTCCCGGTTCACGGTCCGCGCCGTTGACCTGGACAGCAGGTTGCTGGGGGCAGTGGCATTGCACCCCAACGACGCCCCGGACTATGCCAGGCGCGGCGAGCTGGAGGATGCGCTGGCGGAGATTGAGCAACTGGCCTCCCACCCTCGGATCCGGGCTATCGGCGAGACCGGCCTTGATTTCTTCCGCACCGAAGGGGAGGGCCTGGCCCACCAGCGCTATTCGTTCCGGCGGCATATCGATATTGCCAAGCGCATGGACCTGACGCTGCAGATCCATGACCGCGACGCGCACGACGACGTCGTGCAGGTCCTGCGCGAGGAGGGGGCTCCCGAGCGGGTGGTGTTTCATTGCTTCTCGGGTGATGAGGCGCTCGCCAGGATCTGCAATGCCGCGGGCTGGAACATGTCCTTTGCCGGCACGCTGACCTTTAAGAATGCGGCTAACCTCCGCGCCGCGCTGGCAGTGGCAGACCCGGACCTGGTGCTGGTGGAAACGGATGCCCCGTTCCTGACTCCGCATCCGCACCGCGGCCGTCCCAACGCCAGTTATGTGGTGCCGTACACCGTCCGCGCCATGGCCGAATTGACAGGAACTGACCTCGCCGAGCTCTGCACCCGGATTAGCGAAAATACCGTGCGGGCGTACGGATCGTGGAACTGATCTGGGCCTCGTCACATTGCTTGGTTCACATACCTCGTATGTAAATTTCTTGGCCGCTTTATAACGCTACGGTTACAGTGGAGAACTATTAGCCGGGGTCGGGGAAGGCCTTCGGATAATTTCACTTCATTCGCAGCAGGATCAGGCAGGGCTTTGATGCCCTCTGCCTGCCGCGCGGAGTGTGGCGGCGCAACGGTGCCCGGAGCTTGTCCCCAGGGTCATGCGCCGGCTATTTCACTGCGTTTTTCCCCGTGCCCGGATGGATCTAAAGTTACGGGCAATCGTGGTCAAGCTCTTCACAAGGGACGGCAAGTTCAGTTTTATCAAGGTGGGCACCCAACTGGTGGTGCTGTGTGCGCTGGTGTTGGGCCTCGTGGCCTTCGTCGGAAATAACAAAACCGTTACCCTCAACGTCGACGGAAAAGTGACTTCGGTCCAGTCCTTCGGCGGCACCGTGGGCCAGGTCGTAAAAAGCGCCAACGTAGAACTGAAGCCGGCTGACCGCGTCTCGCCCTCGGCGGACGCCAAAGTGGAGAACGGCACCGTGATCAACGTCAACATGGCCAAGGCCGTGAAGGTCAGCCTGGACGGTTCCGAAAAGACCATCAACACCACGGCGCCGGATGTTGCGGGCCTCGTCACCGAACTGGGAGTGGCCAGCTCCTCCTCCGTTTCCGTCCCGAAGGACGCCCAGCTCGCCGTGGCCGGATCGTTTATCTCCATCTCCACGCCCAAGACCGTCAGCATCGTTGCCGACGGCAAGGCCTCCACGGCCACCACCACCGCGGGGACCGTCGCCCAGGTGCTGGAGGACGCCGGCATCACCCTCGGCGTCGACGACCGTACTTCCCAGCCGGGCAACGCGCACGTGGTCAACAACATGGTGGTTAAGGTCTCCCGGGTGGATACCAGCCAGACCGCGGCCATCACTGAAGATGTTGCTTTCGACAGCATGACCACTGAGAGCGCTGAGCTTCTCAAGGGCGAGAAAGAGGTCACCCAGGCCGGCGTGGCCGGCAAAGTGGATAAGAGCTTCAAGCTGGTGATGGTTGACGGCCGTGAAGCCTCGCGGACGCTGGTCTCCGAAACTGTTTCCGTCCAGCCCGTGACTGAAAAGGTCACGGTAGGCACCAAGGCAAAGCCCGCAGCCGCCGGAGCGAACACCGGCGCCTCCGCCCCGGCCATGATGAACGAGGCCATGTGGGACAAGATCGCCCAGTGTGAGTCCACCGGAAACTGGTCCATCAACTCGGGCAACGGCTACTACGGCGGCCTCCAGTTCGACATCCGGACCTGGATCGGCTCCGGCGGCGGCGCCTACGCCCCCAACGCCAGCCTCGCCACCAAGGCACAGCAGATCGACATTGCCAACCGCGTGTACGCACAGCGTGGCCTGCAGCCGTGGGGCTGTGGCTGGGCCGCTACAAGCTAGGCACCAATGAGCACCTGCGCTGGCGGCAGCTGACCACAGCCACCAACGACGCAGAAGACAGCGGCCGGCCCCGGATTGTCCCGGGGCCGGCCGCTGCCGTTAAGCGGAAACACGCACCGCGTAACACGCATGATCCGCGCGGAAAGCGGATGGCCCGTCACTGCGGCCGGGATAGGATGCCTAGGTGACTGAACCGACTGCCGCCGCGCCCGCACCCCTCTTCGGTGCTTCCGACATACGCCGGCTGGCGGAAGAAATCGGTATCCGGCCCACCAAGACACTGGGACAGAACTTCGTTATCGATGGCAACACCATCCGCCGGATCGTCTCCGTTGCCAACATCGGGCCAACCGAGACGGTGCTGGAAGTCGGGCCCGGCCTTGGTTCCCTCACGCTGGGCCTGCTGGATGCCGCGCAGACGGTGGTCGCCGTCGAAATTGATCCGGTCCTGGCGGCAAAGCTGCCGGAAACCGTGAAAGCATGGCGGCCGGACGCGGCGGGCGCTTTCCACCTGGTCCAGGCGGACGCCATGAAGGTCACATCGCTTCCCGTTGAGCCCACCGCCATTGTGGCGAACCTGCCCTACAACGTGGCGGTGCCGGTGGTCCTGCACCTGCTCCAGCATTTCCCCAGCCTGCAGCACGGTCTGGTGATGGTCCAGGACGAGGTGGCTGACCGGCTGGCCGCGGGGCCAGGATCAAAGACCTACGGGGTGCCCTCGGTCAAGGCGGCCTGGTACAGCAGCATGCGCAAGGCCGGGGTGATCGGCATGAACGTCTTCTGGCCTGCGCCGAAGATCCAATCCGGGCTCGTGGCCTTCACCCGGCGGGAACCGCCTGAAACAACCGCCACCCGTGAGCAGGTGTTCGCCGTGATCGACGCTGCCTTCGCCCAGCGCCGGAAGACGCTGAGGGCCGCCCTGGCTGGCTGGGCCGGCGGCGCAGCCGAGGCCGAGCGCTGCCTCATCGCCGCAGGAGTGGCCCCATCGGCCCGGGGCGAAGTCATCGACATCCACGCCTTCGCACGGATTGCCGAAGCCCGCGAGGCCGGGTCGTGAAGGCAGCCGCCGGGAAGTTTCCCGCACGGACGGTCCGTGTGAAGGCGCCCGGCAAGGTCAATGTTTCCCTGGACGTGGGACCCTTGCGCGCTGACGGCTACCATTCAGTTGCCAGCGTCTACCTGGCCGTTTCCCTCTATGAGGAAGTGGCTGCCACCAGCACGGAGACGCCGGGGATCACCGTCAGCATCAGCCCTGACAGCACCCTGGACCTGGACGGCGTGGATATTCCGCTGGACGAGAAGAACCTGGCCTACAAGGCCGCAGCCATCATGGCCGATGTCTCCGAGCATTCCACCGGCGTACACCTTGAAATCACCAAGCGGGTCCCCGTGGCCGGGGGCATGGGCGGCGGCTCGGCCGATGCCGCAGCCACCCTGCTGGCCTGCGACGCGCTCTGGAACAGCGGGCTGTCGCGGGATGAGTTGGCCCATCTGGCCGCCGAATTGGGTGCCGACGTCCCGTTCTCCCTCCTCGGCGGAACCGCCGTCGGGCTTGGCGTTGGCGACGACCTTTCGCCGGCGCTGGCCAAAGCCCAAACGGACTGGGTCCTCGTGGCGGCGGACTACGGGCTGCCCACCCCCGAAGTCTTCCGCACCCTGGACCGGCTCCGGGAGGCAGAAGGACTGGACGTTGCCGAGCCCACGGCCGTGGATCCCAAGATCCTGCAGGCGCTGCGGAGCGGGGACGCCGATGCCCTGAGCCGGGTCCTGGTGAACGATCTGCAGCGGGCCTCCATTGAACTTTCCCCCGCGCTCCGCGATACGCTGGGACGAGGTGAAGCGCTCGGCGCCCTGGCCGGAATCGTATCCGGTTCCGGACCCACCGTGGCGCTGTTGACCCACAATCCCGCCGCCGCCGAAAACCTGGCGGAGGACCTGCGGCACTACGGGCTGACGGCATTCCCTGTCCACGGGCCCGTGCATGGCGCGCGCATCATCTCCGATACTCTCCTTTAAGAGCCCCCTTCCGTACTGAGCAGCAGAAAGCAGTCCCCTTGGCACACCTTCTTGGCGGCGAAAACCTTACGGTTTCGTACGCAACGCGCACCGTCCTGGACGGCATCACCCTCGGACTTGAGGAAGGTGACAGGATCGGCATGGTGGGCCGGAACGGCGACGGCAAGTCCACGCTGATGCGCCTCCTGGCCATGCGCTCCACCCCGGACTCGGGCCGGGTGACCAAGCGCAGCGAAGTCAACATCGGCTACCTGGACCAAAGCGACGTGCTCGACGGCGACCTCACAGTGGGCGCTGCGATCGTCGGCGACCAGGCCGACTATGAATGGGCCCGCAACCCCCAGATCCGCGAAGTCATGGGCGGCCTGGTGTCCGACGTCGACTGGCATGCGAACGTCCACGCCCTCTCCGGCGGTCAGAAGCGGCGGGTGGCGCTGGCCAAGCTGCTGATCGAGGACCATGACGTCATCATGCTCGACGAACCGACCAACCACCTCGACGTCGAAGGAGTCGCCTGGCTGTCCCGGCACCTGAAGACCCGGTGGCGGGCCAACCAGGGCGCCTTCCTGGTGGTCACCCACGACCGCTGGTTCCTGGACGAAGTCTGCACCAAGACCTGGGAAATCCACGACGGCATCATGGACCCGTTCGACGGCGGCTACGCGGCCTACGTGCTGGCCCGTGCCGAGCGTGACCGCGCGGCGAATGTTATGGAAGGCAAGCGCCAGATGCTCGTGAAAAAGGAGCTCGCCTGGCTGCGCCGCGGCGCTCCGGCCCGCACGGCCAAGCCGAAATTCCGCATCGAGGCCGCCAACGCCCTCATCGCCGACGTGCCCGAGCCGCGTGACTCCACAGCCCTGAGCAAGATGGCCACCGCCCGGCTCGGCAAGGACGTCCTGGACCTCGAGAACGTCTCACTGGACTTCCTCGGCGGCGACCCCGGACAGAAACTCTTCGACAACATCACACTGCGGCTTGCCCCCGGTGAGCGGCTTGGCCTCGTGGGCGTCAACGGCGCCGGCAAGACCACCCTGCTGAAACTCCTCAACGGCGAGATTGAGCCGTCATCCGGCAAGGTCAAGCGCGGCAAGACCGTGGTCACCGCCGTGCTGACCCAGGAGGTCAAGGAGCTCGACGACGTCTCGGACCTGCGCGTGATCGAAGTCATCGAGCGCGAAAAGCGGTCCTTTAACGTTGGCGGCAAGGAATTCACGGCGGGCCAGCTCGTGGAGCAGCTCGGCTTCACCAACGAAAAGCAGTGGACCCCGGTCAGGGATCTGTCCGGTGGTGAGCGCCGGCGCCTCCAGCTCCTGCGCCTGCTGGTGGGGGAGCCGAACGTGCTGATGCTCGATGAGCCCACCAACGACCTCGACACCGACACCCTCGCCGCCGTCGAAGACGTCCTTGACGGCTGGCCCGGCACGCTCGTTGTGGTCAGCCACGACCGTTACCTGCTGGAACGCGTGACGGACCACCAGATGGCGCTGCTTGGTGACGGCAAGATCCGCGCCCTGCCGCGCGGCGTGGACCAGTATCTGGAGCTCCGCGAATCCGCCCTGGCCGGCTCCACGATCACCGGCGGCGGCAACCCCGTCACCGGTCCGAGCGGCAGCTCCGCCCCCGCAGCCTCCGGTTCCTCCGAAGCCGAAAAGCGCGACGCCCGGAAGGCCAAGAACCGGATCGAGCGCCAGCTGGGCAAACTGGAGCAGCAGGAAAAGAAGATTCACGACCAAATGGTCAAGAGCACCGCAGCATCCGACTTCGACGCCCTCGCCGACCAGAACAAGAAACTCAAGGACCTCGCCACCGATCGCGAAGCCCTGGAACTCGAATGGATGGAAGCCCTGGAAGTCCTCGGCGAATAACCTGCCGCGAGTAGCCCGGCGCTACTTGGATTGGGTGCCGGAGCCGGCCCTTCGTTGTTTTGCGCGGCTTGGGTGCCGCAGCCGGCCCTTCCGCGTCGCTTAGACACGGCACATAGGGAGCGCTTCGGTCGCTGGGCGACCTGCGCGCTCCGATGTACCGCGATGCGCTCCTTTCGGAAGGGCCGCCTCCGGCGAGGCACGTCACCTTCCCCAAGGGTCGCTTCCGGACAAAGCACATCACTTCCCGCCGTGTAACAGTGGGCGTCCCCGATCGGAACTTCGGCAAATAGCGGTTCGGGGGAGTCACCTCGCCGCCGTGGAACAGCACGCATCCAGGAACCGGCGGCTATTGCGGTCGTTGGAGGTCCCGAACGGAACCATCGGCAATAGCGGGGCGGGGGACCTGCGCGTAGTCGCGCATCGCGGCGCATCGGGCGCCGCGAGGTCGCTCAGCGACCGGAGGTGCCCCTTTGCGTTGTGTCTAAGCGACGGCGAAGGGCCGCTGCACCGCGTAGGTGACCACGGACGACGGCGAAGGGCTCCTGCGCCGCGAAGGTAACCGAGGAAGCTTGCGAAGGCGACCGTAAGGCCTAACCGTCGGACTTCAGCTCGGGGTCTTTTTGGAGGCCGGTGAGGCCGTTCCAGGCGAGGTTGACCAGGTGCGCGGCGACGGTGTGTTTGTCGGGCTGGCGGCTGTCCTGCCACCATTGGCCGGTCATGGCCACCATGCCCACGAGCATCTGGGCGTACATCGCGCCGTCCTGGGCGCTGAAGCCGCGGCGGTGGAATTCGTCGGACAGGATGTGTTCCACGCGGGCGGTGACCTGGGACAGCAGGGTGGAGAAAGCGCCTTCGGGCTGCGATGGCGGTGCGTCGCGCATGAGGATCCGGAAGCCCTCCGCCCGCTCCTCAATGTAGGTGAGGAGGGCCAGGGCGGCGCGTTCCACCAGGACTCGCGGTTTGCCTTCTTCGGTCAGGGCAGCGGTGATCGAGTCCAGCAGGATGTGGAACTCGAAGTCCACTACCTGCGTGTACAGGCCCTCCTTGGAGCCGAAATGTTCGTAGATCACGGGCTTGGAAACGCCGGCGCAGGCCGCGATTTCCTCAATGGTGGTCCCGTCGAGCCCGCGAGCGGCAAAAAGGCCACGGCCGACGTCGACCAGCTGGCCGCGCCGCTGTACGCCTGTCATCCGTGTCCGGGGTGGGTTATTGCTCACATTTCCATCATGCCCTAGCGCTGCTGAAACAGTTGGAACCGGTGGCGGTGCACTGGCCTGGCTGCCGTGATTCCGGCCAATGTCGCGGGCTGCCCTGAAGCCATGGCAAAATAAATACTTGTGCCTTGGCCTTTGCGCCTGTGGCATGGTCCGCCCTGGTGTAATGGCAGCACCCCGGCCTTTGGAGCCGTGGAGTATAGGTTCGAATCCTATGGGCGGAACTGCTGTGCGAAGACCGTCCAGTAGGATGAACTCGGTGCCCCGCCGTGAATTTTTGGCCGGACAGGCACCGCGCCCAGCGCAACGCGCAACCAAGCAAGGAGAACCCGTACGTGATCCCCGAGAATACCGGCCCAGCCGCCGTCATTGTTCTGGCAGCAGGCGCCGGTACCCGGATGAAATCCCGTACCCCGAAGATCCTTCACGAAATCGGCGGCAGGTCCATGGTGGGCCACGCCCTGCTGGCAGCCCGCAGCATTAACCCCGCACGGCTGGCCTTGGTGGTCCGCCACGAGCGGGATCTGGTTGCCCGCCACCTGAACCAGCTGGACCCCGAAGCCCTGATCGTGGACCAGGACGACGTCCCCGGCACCGGCCGCGCCGTTGAAGTGGCCGTGCAGGCACTGGACGCCCAGGAGAAACTCGCAGGCACCGTCGTGGTCACTTACGGCGATGTTCCGCTCCTGACCGGCAGCCTGTTGGCCGACCTGGTGGCCACACATGAGCGGGAGGCCAATGCCGTCACTGTGCTCACCGCACTGCTGGATGATGCCACAGGCTACGGACGCATTCTCCGCGGTGATGACAGCTCCGTGACCGGCATCCGCGAGCACAAGGATGCAACGGAAACCGAACGCCTGATCCGCGAGGTCAATTCCGGGATCTACGCCTTCGACGCCGATGTCCTGCGTGACGCGCTGGTCCACATCACCACCGACAATTCGCAGGGCGAAAAGTACCTCACCGACGTGCTGGGCCTCGCGCGGCAGTCGGGCGGTCGGGTTGCCGCCGTGGTCACCGAAGACCGCTGGCAGGTGGAGGGCGCCAACGACCGTGTGCAGCTCTCCGCCCTCGGCGCGGAACTGAACCGCCGCACCGTTGAAGCCTGGATGCGCGCCGGCGTCACAGTGGTTGACCCCGCCACCACCTGGATCGATTCCACCGTCGCCCTGGATGAGGACGTCCGCATCCTGCCGAACACGCAGCTGCACGGCGCCACCACCGTGGCGAGGGACGCCGTCGTCGGCCCCGACTCCACCCTGACCGATGTCCGCATCGGCGAGGGCGCCAAGGTGACCCGCACCCACGGTTCCGGTGCCGTGATCGGCGCGGACGCCGCCGTCGGCCCTTTCACCTACCTGCGTCCCGGCACAGTGCTCGGCGACACCGGCAAGATCGGTGCGTTCTACGAAACCAAGAACGTCACCATTGGCCGCGGCTCCAAACTTTCCCACCTCGGCTACGCCGGCGACGCCGAAATCGGCGAGGACACCAACATTGGCTGCGGCAACATCACGGCCAATTACGACGGCGAGAAGAAGCACCGCACGGTGATCGGCTCGGGCGTCCGCACAGGTTCCAACACAGTCTTTGTTGCACCGGTCACCGTGGGGGACGGTGCCTACAGCGGCGCCGGCGCGGTGATCCGCAAGGACGTCCCGGCAGGGGCGCTCGTCGTGTCCGTTGCAGCGCAGCGCAACAACGAGGGCTGGGTTGTGGCCAACCGCCCCGGCTCACGCTCGGCGGAACTGGCTCAGGCCGCCGCCTCAGATTCCTCACATACCCCAGCATCGACAGAAGAGGACCAGCGATAATGAGCGAAATTACGGCACGCGGCGAGAAGAAGCTGGTACTTGCCGCTGGGCGGGCGCACCCCGAACTGGCGCGGGAAATCGCCAAGGAACTGGGTACCGAGCTGCTGCCCGTGGATGCCTACGACTTCGCCAACGGGGAGATTTACGTCCGCGCCGGCGAAAGCGTCCGGGGAACCGACGCGTTCGTCATCCAGGCCCACCCGGCTCCGCTGAACAACCACCTTATGGAACAGCTGATCATGATCGATTCGCTTAAGCGGGCCTCCGCCAAGCGCATCACCGTGGTGTCCCCGTTCTACCCGTATGCGAGGCAGGACAAGAAGGGTCGCGGACGCGAGCCCATTTCCGCCCGCCTGGTGGCGGACCTGTACAAGACCGCCGGCGCCGACCGCATCATGAGCGTTGACCTGCACACCTCGCAGATCCAGGGATTCTTCGACGGGCCTGTGGACCACCTCATGGCCATCCCACTCCTGGCCGATTACATCCGTACCCGCGTCGCCGCCGACAACGTCACCGTGGTGTCCCCGGACACGGGCCGCGTGCGCGTCGCGGAGCAATGGGCCGAACGCCTGGGCGGAGCGCCGCTGGCGTTTGTGCACAAGAGCCGTGACCTCACCGTTCCCAACCAGGCAGTCTCCAAGACCGTTGTGGGCCAGATCGAGGGCCGGACCTGCGTCCTGATCGACGACATGATCGACACCGGCGGCACCATTTCCGGAGCGGTCCAGGTCCTGAAGAACGCCGGGGCGAAGGACGTCATCATCGCCGCGACGCACGCTGTCTTCTCCGAGCCAGCGGCCCAGCGGCTCTCCGAGTCCGGCGCCCGCGAAGTGGTGGTCACCAACACGTTGCCCCTCACTGCGAATCAGCAGTTCCCGCAGCTGACGGTGCTGTCCATCGCACCGCTGATCGCCCGCGCCATCCGCGAAGTGTTCGACGACGGTTCGGTCACCAGCCTGTTCGACGGCAACGCCTGATTTCAGCAGGCGGCTGGTGGGGACCGCCGTTTTCAGTAATCCGGCGCGGCGCTGGTAAGCTCTTCACGATACCTTGGCGAGGGAGAGCATCCGGGAAACCGGACTGCAGGTCTCCGTTATCGACTGGGTCTGAATCTCCCTTCTGGAAGGGCCGCCTCACGGCCGCCCGGCGTTGAAGGTCGTAACAGACCTCCGCCCTTGCTGAACACCTTTTAGTCTTCCGAGGAGATACACATGTCTGAGCAGAAGCTCGCAGCAGAAGTACGCACCGAATTCGGCAAGGGCTTCGCCCGCCGCGCGCGCATGGCCAACCTGATCCCTGCCGTCATCTACGGCCACGGCGCCGAGCCGATCCACATCACGCTTCCGGCCAAGGCCACCACGCTTGCAGTCCGCAAAGCCAACGCCCTGCTGTCCCTGGACGTCAACGGCGAAGAGCACCTGGCCCTGGTCAAGGACGTCCAGCGCGACCCGATCAAGCAGATCATCGAGCACATCGACCTGCTGACCGTCATCAAGGGCGAAAAAGTCACCGTGGACATCCCGGTTCACATCGTTGGCGAACTGGCTCCGGGCAGCGTCTTCAACCAGGAACTCACCGTCATCTCCCTTGAGGCTGAGGCAACCCACCTGCCCACCGCCATCGAGGTCGACATCGAAGGCCGCTCCGCCGGACAGCACATCCACGCTTCCGACCTGGTCCTGCCGAAGGGTTCGGTCCTGCTGGCCGACGCCGACGCCCTGGTCGTCCACATCTCCGAGGCCACTGAGGTCTCTGAGGAAGAGGCACAGGCTGACTCCGCAGCCGCGGTCGCAGGCGAGTAATAACGGCACAGTTTGATATGTGGCCGGACCCTGTCGGGGTCCGGCCACAGCCATGTCCGGACCACCTTAGGATTGAATAATGACTGACACCTGGCTGATCGTTGGCCTCGGAAACCCCGGGGCCGAATACAAGGGCAACCGGCACAATGTCGGCCAGATGGTCCTGGACGAACTCGCGGGCCGGATGGGTGGCAAGTTCAAAACCCACAAGGCACGAGCCCAGGTGCTCGAAGGACGGCTGGGGATCGGCGGCCCCCGGGTGGTGCTGTCCAAGCCGATGAGCTACATGAATGTTTCCGGCGGCCCGGTATCGGGCCTGGCAAATTTTTACGGCATTGACCCTGACCACGTTGTCGCGGTGCACGATGAGATTGATATTCCGTTCAACACCATAAAGCTGAAATGCGGCGGCGGTGAGGGCGGCCACAACGGCCTCAGGGACATGTCCAAGGCGCTGGCCACCAAGGATTACCTCCGGGTGCGGGTGGGCGTGGGCCGCCCTCCAGGTCGGATGGACACTGCAGACTATGTCCTGCGCGATTTTGGCACTGCAGAGCGCAAGGACCTTCCGTTCCTGCTCGATGAGGCGGCTGATGCCGTGGAGGTGCTGGTCAGGGAAGGGCTGACTGCGGCCCAGCAGAAGTTCCATCCGGCCAGGTCAGACGTTCAGGAATAAAACTTAAAACCGCCTGTCCCTGTTTACCTGTGTGTGCCAAGGGGTAGTCTTCTTCCTAAGCGGGGGAGCGATGGGGCTTATCCCGCTTTAGTGGGATGTAGGGGACAAGTTCATGTCAATCGAGCCACTCAGCTGGGGACGTGGGTCACCGCTCAACGACCTTGAGCTGCGCACCGACACTGCAGGCGTGTCAGAGCCGCAGCGATGGTCCGTGCCCGCACGGAGCGCCAACCTCGAAGCCGTCCGCGCCGCCCTGACCAGCCTCGACTCCCTGGGAGTCGTCATCACCGGCGGACGAGGTGTAGGTAAGTCATCCTTGGCCAGGACAGCCGTTGCCGACCTTGGGCCGGATATCTGGACGTTGCAGCTGCGCAGCGGACCGTCGTCCGGCAAAACACCCTACGGTTGCCTGGCTTTCCTGCTGGCGCGTCTTCCCCAGGCGTACATGGGGTCGCCCACAGCCATCCTCCGTGGCATTACGTCCCTCATCAAAAGCGATGCCGCGGGGCGCCAGTGCGTCATCACCCTGGACACCGCCGGCAGCATTGATGACATGAGCGCCGGCGTCCTGCTCAACATCCTCCTGACCGGGACCGCCCGCATGGTGGCCGTGGCACCCATGGTCAGTGATCTACCGGCCGACTTCCACTGGCTCCTCAACGACCGCCGGCTCACCGAGGTCAGGCTGGACAACCTCAACGAGCTGCAAACCCGCCAGGTGCTGCTTTCCCTGCTGGGCCACCGCGTTTCGGCCTCGCTGGTCAGCTCTTTCCACACCATGGTTGGCGGCAACCCCCTGCTCCTGAAAGCGCTTGTAACCGAGCAGCAGCATTCGGGGAACCTGGTTCTGTCGGACTCCGTCTGGACTCTTCGGGACAAGGTGGTGCTCGACGGCGCGGCCAGCCTCGACGACATCGTCCGGTCCCAATGGACCCGGAAGTCTCCGGAGGAACGGGATGTCATTGAGATGCTCTCGTGCGCCCGCAGCGTGGAACTGTCCAGGCTGACCAAAGTGTACGGTGCCGGTGTGGTGGCGGACATGGAAGATTCGGGCCTGCTGGAGATCGATTCCTCGGACAACCGATGGGTTTCACTGCGTGAAAAGTACCTCGGCGACGTTGTCCGCTCCTGGCTCAGCATCACTCGGCGACGGGAACTGCGGAGCCTGCTCCTGGGCGGCAAGGAACCTGACCCTGCCACGATGACGATGGAAGAACTGATGGCGTTCGGCGCCTGGACCCAGGAATGCGAGGCCGAGCTGAGTCCGGCCATGGCGCTTGCCGCCGCCGAAGCCGCAGTGCAGCTCTTTGACCCCCATTTTGCCCTCAAATATGCCGACACGCTGAAGCGGAATGACCCTCAATGGGTGCCTGCCCAGCGGCAGAAAGCCGCAGCGTACCTGCTCATGGACCTCCCGGTGCAGGCCATGGCAGCACTGGACGATATTTCCCAGCCGCAGCTGGACAACCTGGACGTTGAGGAGTTCGCCCGGGTGGTCGAGGCAAAATCTCGGGTCATGGTCTGGCTCCCCGAACACACCGCCCGGGTGCCGGCGCTGCTGCAGACGGCACGGAAGCGGCTGGGCGTGGAGCCAGGAATCGCCAAGGGCTGGCCGGAGCCGCTGGCTGCTGCGGCCAACCGGATCAGCCTCAGCGAATTCGAGTACCAGGCTTTTGTGGGGGACTACGCCTCCGCCTTGCCGGCACTGGAAGCCGCTGCGGACCCCGGGCAGAATCCGGACACCTGGTTCAGGATGAACTCAGCGGTGATCCTCATGAGCGCCCTGTCCATGGCCGGGCGGGAAATGGACGCCCTGAGCCTGATGAGGCAGCTGGGCGGGCAGATCTCGGACGCCGCCGAGATCGTGGGCCTGCGCGAGAGGTTCGCCAGCCGGGCGTACAACGTGCTCCTGATGGCAGGGCAATGGCGCCGGTGCATCGACCTCCTGGATCCGCCTTCCGCGCGCGAGTTCCACCGGCTCCCTTACCGGAGCGCCGCCGCGGAGCTAGCGGCCGGTATCGCCTACGTGTACTCGGGCCGCGGCGCCGTTGCCCTTGATTCGCTGCTCTCGGCCGCTGCACAGCTGGAACTGCGGCCCGTCCAGAGCCTGCTCCGCGCCGCCTACGCCGCCATCGCCTTCGCGTATGCGCAGATCGGCAATGCCGGGCAGTCCCGGCAGTATCTTGACCGGCTGCAGCGGACGACAGGTGCCGCTGACCATGCCACCCGGAGCCGCACTGAATTCTGCGCTGATATGGCCGCCCGATGGCTGGGGGACAATGACGCAGCCACCCGCCTCAAGCAGTCAGCCCGCCGTGACATCGCAGCAGGCAGGTTCACCCTGGCCGGGATCAGCCTGCTCGGAGCCACGGTCAACGGCACGGAAGCGGACTTTCGGCTGATGGAACAAGTGGCCGGGCAACGCCAGGGCCCCTTGGCGGAAATTTCGCGGCTTGTCGCCGTGGGCAGCCGCACCCACGACGCCAAAACGTTGCTTGCCGGCGGGGAACTGGCGGCCACCCTGGAACTGGATGCCGTTGAGGCCCGGTGCATGGCGCTGGCCGTTGACTACGCCCGGCAGGCCGGTGATTCGGTTTCCGCCAGGACTGCACAGGCCCGACTGGACATCCTCGCAGCCACCGTGGCAAGCCTGCCGATCGTGCCGAGCAGCGGCAGCCCGCTGCTGACCGCCAGGGAGAGGCAGATCGCGCGGCTGGCCGGCCGGGGCGCGTCCAACCGCGATATCGCCGTGGAGATGGGCGTGTCCGTGCGCACAGTGGAAGGCCACCTTTACCAGGTCTTTACCAAGCTCGGAGTTACATCCAGGGGTGATCTGACTGGACTCGTCTAACGGCCACGCTGCCAAACAGGGAACGCAATATCGACTGCTCACGGGCCGGCGTGAGCCGCTGGACCGGATCTGCAACATCATTCGCAGCCGCACGAGCCAGGCCGTGTTCCTCATGGCGGGCCCGGGCATCGGGAAGTCAACGCTGACCGAGGCCATCACCGAGCGGCTTTCCCAGGAGATGATCATTGTTCAGATCCATGGAAGTTCGTCGCTGTCCGGCGTTCCCTTTGGAGTTTTGGCACCCTACACGGCGGAGCTGACGGCCGAAGACTCCGTGTCTTCGGTGGCTGTGCTGCGGTCCGTGTGGAGGTACTTTGAGAAGCTGAAAGCCGGCAAGGATACCCCGTTGCTTCTGATGATGGATGACGCCCATCACCTGGACGAGGCAACAGCCAGCATCGTCGCCGACATGATCTCCGCTGGCTGGGCCACAGTGCTTGCTGCCGGCAGGCCGCGGCCCGGGCTGCCCCAGCCGCTCGCTCAGCTCTGGTATGACGGCCTGGCTGACCGTGTGGATCTCCGACCCATGAACCGGGAGCAGGTCGAGGAAGTCCTCTCCCACGCGCTTGATGGAACAATCCCCTCGGGAACCATCGACACAATCTGGAGCGCGTCCGGCGGAAATCCGCGGATTCTTGATGCCTTGCTGCATGATGCCGCAGAGCGGGGCGAACTCGCAAAGCGGAACGGGATCTGGATGCTGCTGGGCCCGTTGCCTGCCGACGGACCCAGGCTCGCCGAGGTGGTGGTAAAAGACATGCTCCGCCGCAGCCCGGAAGAGCAGGAAGTCCTGAAACTTGTCGCCCTCGCCGGGCCCGTGAGCCGGAAGGTGATCGAGGATATTTTTGGCGCTGAAGTAGTCCGCACGCTGCTGGACCAGCAGATGATGGTGGAAAGTTCCGGCATTCCAGCCGATCTCCGGATCTGGAACTCCGTGTTCGGCGAGGCGCTCCGCACAAGTATCTCGGTGTCCCGGAGCCTGCAGCTGCTTGAAAAGATCCGGGATCAGCTGGGAACCGCTCCCGAAGGGTCTGAAGGCAGGATGAGGGCCGTGGAATGGGCCCTTGAATGTGGATTGAAAATATCCGATCCCGAGCTGCTTGAGGCGGCCCGCACTGCCTTGGTCCACTCCCGGAACCGGAGCAGCCGGATGATGGCGGCGAAGGTCGCGGACCCGGACCTCGTGCCGCAGGCACAGGCCGTCCAGGGACGCGCCTTATTCAATGAAGGCGACTTTGCGGGTGCGGCCAAGCTCCTGGACGGATGCTGGCTGCAGCTGAAGAACGGTGCCTGGGCTGTTCCGGTCCTGATGCTCAGGGCGATGGCACACCAGGCTCTGGGAACGCCGCTGTCAGTATTCACGGCCGATTCCCGTGATGCGCTTCAGGGCGCAGGCGCCATGACGGCTGGCCCGGATGCTGTGCCGCCGGATTCCCAGGAGACCGCCGGTGCGCCGGCCGGGCCCTGGCAGGAGCGCTTGCTTCGCCTGCTGGAACTTTGCGAAGCAGGCAACCACCAGGCCTTGGAGGCCGAGGTCCAGGAACTTCGGAGCAGCCGCGCCGGCGATGTCACGGACGACGCTCTGCGTGCGGTGGGCCTGGCGCTGCTGGCCCATTCGCTTGCCCTGGCCGGACGGGCCGTCCAGGGGCTGGATGCCGCATTGCTGGCCGTCTCGGAACTTCCCTCACTACAGGGTGGCGTGTTCTTCTTCAACGAATTTGTCCTTGGCCACCTGGTGGCAGATTACCTGGCCATGGGGGAGTGGGACTCGGCGGAACGGGAGTTGGCGAACTATGCTGCCGGGCAGCCGCGGGGTGTCGCCTATTTCGGCGGCAGCCTCGAGGTGCTCCGTGGCTACTCGCTCCTGCGGCAGGGGCGGATGGAACGCGCCTACCAAACGCTGTTGCCGGCGGTGGAGACCCTGAGGCTCAACGATCCGCTGCAGATGTTCCGGTTTGGTTCCGGGCTGGCGTTTTATGTAGCGGCGAGGCTCGGCGACGCCGCCCAGGCCGGCCGGCTTGAGCTGGATTACAAGGATTCACCGCAGGGTTCCCCCGGCTACGGACTCCTTGCGAGGGCGTACGCGGCAGCGGCATCCGAGTATGTGGCGCACGACGGAAAAGGCCTGGCGCGCCTCCACACACTGGCCACCACGCCCGAGGTGACCACCCGGGCCGGGACACTCCTGGAACTCCTGGCTCTCTGCTGGGACCTGGGCGACCATTCCGTGATCCCGTTGGTCCACTCACTGGCCGGGAGCGTTGAAGGCCGCTGGGCCGCGGCAATGCTCACCCTGGCGGGGCATTGGGAGTCCGAGGACGCCGATTCCATCATGGAAACGGCAGCCATGCTTGAAGGCGCGGGATTCGTTAACCTTGCGCGGGAAGCCTACGCGCGGTCCAGCACCGTCCTTGAAAGCTCCGGTGAGCGCCGGCGGGCCCGTCAGGCGGTGGCCCTGCGGGAGAAGTGCGACCACGAACTGGGCGAGCGGTTCCGGGAAGGCCACTTCATCGCCGCAGCACCCAGCGTGCACCTCACCCGCCGGGAACAGGACATCGTAGAGCTCGCTGTGAAAGGTCTCACCGACCGGGAGATCGCACAAAGACTCATGGTGTCCGTGCGTACTGTGGAGGGCCACCTCTACCGCACGTACGTCAAACTCGGCGTGCGGAGCCGCGACGAACTGGCTTCGGCCCTTCCGAACTGATATGTAGGTGTGCCTTGTCAAGAGGCAAGGGTGAGCGGTCCAAGGCTGGTTTGTCTTGGACCGCTCTTTTGTGTCCGTTCCCCTGCTTGGTCCGGTTGGCTGGCGCGTCGTGATCGACGGGGGGCGCTGTCAGACTGATATGCGCGGGTTGGTTACCGCAGGACGAGGTGTTCGGCTGGAGGGGTGCCGCTGGTCTAGGGATGTCGGGCGTCACCGGCGATTGTCGGTTGTCCATAGTTCAGTCGCGGGTCTCCTCCACGCTGCCGAGCCATCCGGCCTGTGCCGGGAACGGCACACGTCTATTCATCCGTCCACGGCTGCTCCTGTTGGACCGCGGCGGCGAGGGACCAGCACCAGCCGGCCAGTTCCCGGGCGACGGCGACGTTGGCGATGACCCGGCGTTTGTGCCGGGCTTCGAACTGCTCCCACTTGCGGTGCAGCCGTTGGTTGCCTTGGTGTCCGCGGACCCGGGACGCTTCGCTGGCGGCGTCCCAGCGGGCACGCATGTCCCGGCTGGCATTGGTGTAGGGGCGGCGGTGGTGCCAGGCAGCCTCGACCAGCAGTCGGCGGGCGTGGGTGTTACCGGTCTTGGTGATGGCCCCCTGGGACCGTGAAGCGCCCGAGGAATGCTCCGAGGGGACCAGGCCCAGATACGCGCCGATGGTGCTGCCGGTGAAGCGGGTCCAGTCGCCGATTTCCACTGCCAAGCCGAAGGCGGTGAGTACCGAGATTCCGCGCAGACACATCAGAGCTTGCACCACCGGCGCATAACGGTCGGTTGCCGCGAGGGCCGTGATCTGCGCATCCAAACGGTTCCTGCGGTCCAGCGTCAGCTCCGCGGTCTCCAGCCCTGCCTCGTAGGCGGCCTGCAGGGCAGGGTCTTCGAAATGTTGCCGGTTCAGCCAGGTGTGGTGGGTGTTGGTCCAGGCATGACCGCCGGAGTAGACCTGACCGTGGCGTAACAGGAGCTTCGAGATCCTATGCCTGGCTCTCATCAGGTCCGCGCGGACGTCCTCGCGGGCACGCACCAGATCACGGGCCGCTTCATCGGCACGGCCTGGAACCCGCACGGGAGTTATCTGTCCGAGCAGGGCCAACCGGGCCAGATGCTCGGCGTCGCGGGCATCGGTCTTCACCCGATCTCCGGGCGGACGCTGAAGCTTCGAGGGTGCCGCAACCAGGCACTCGATCCCTGCACCGACCAGTAACCGGGCCAATCCGAAGCCCGTTGGGCCTGCCTCATAGACAACGAGAACCGGCCCCTGCAATCCGGAAACCCATTCCGCAATCCCCGCTTCGTTGGCGGCCAGGCTCTGCCTGAGGATCTCGCCCGTATCATGGTCGATCGCACACGCCTTCACGCTGCGTGCATGGACATCCAAACCGACGTAAGTACGCTTATTCATGGCTGGAACCTCCAAACGTTCAAATGTGGCTCTACCAGTCCACACCCCGCACCTACCTGCGGAAAGACGGACCGGCAACCCACGAAACTCTTTGAACCCGAGGTTCCAGTCCTATCTCACGGCCCCGCCCACCACACTTCATATCGTCTAGGCCTGCGTACGGACGCCATGCGTCCGGGACCTTGTGTACGGACGTCCGGAAACGCGTAGCCCCCGCCCCAGAAAGTAGAGTACTGCCTACTCGTGTGCTGAGCTTCAGCATGCGATTGACTTAGTGCGGCAGGAAAACACGGAGCCACCAAAACCGCGGACCGGCCAACAGACTTTCAGGCCTCATTTTGAAGCAAACTTCCGGCCCCTGGGGCTGGACCGAAGCGGGGCCGGCGACGTCAGAGTCTTCTGAGACCGAGACTCTCCCCCCAGCCGTCGCCGGCCCTCACTTCCGCGGGCTGAAGCCCGGAGCTGCTGTGGCGGTTGCCCATCGGGCCGCCGCCATAGTGGTGTTGTGGGACAATTGAGTGTCAATCCATTGGCATCTCAAGGAGTTAGCTTTGGCCCTAGTATCAACGCCTGCCACGCTGGAACGCGCAGTGCCGGCCATGGATAACGCCGAAGTCCTCAGGATTCGAAACGACTTCCCCGTACTTGGCCAGCTGGTGAACGGCCAGCCCCTGGTGTACCTCGATTCGGGCGCCACCTCGCAAAACCCGCTCAGTGTCATCGAAGCTGAGCAGGAGTTTTACGAACAGCGCAACGCTGCCGTGCACCGCGGCGCCCACTACCTTGCCGTGGAAGCAACAGAGGTGTTCGAAGGTGCCCGCGAGACCATAGCGGACTTCATCGGTGCCGGCTACGCGGAAACGGTGTGGACCTCCAACGCCACCGAAGGCCTGAACCTGCTCAGCTACGCGCTGTCCAACGCCGCGCTGTGGGCGGCGCAGGGGCGCGGCGACGCCCGCCTGAAAGACCTCGCAGTGGGCCCGGGTGACCAGATCGTGGTGACCGAAATGGAGCACCACGCCAACCTGATCCCTTGGCAGGAACTGGCGTTCCGCACCGGCGCCACGCTGCGTTACATCCCCATCGACGACGCCGGTGCCCTGCGGCTGGATATTGCGGCCGAGATCCTGGGAAGCAAAACCAAGGTCCTCGCGTTCACCCACGCCTCCAACGTGCTGGGCACAATTAATCCCGTACAGGAACTGGTTGCGCTGGGGCGGCAGGCCGGAGCCCTCGTGGTCCTGGACGCCTGCCAGTCGGCACCGCACCTGCCGTTGAACGTCAAGGGGCTTGACGTCGACTTCGCCGTGTTCTCCGGGCACAAGATGCTGGCGCCTACCGGAATCGGGGTCCTCTACGGCAAGCAGGACCTCCTGGATGTGCTGCCACCGTTCCTCACCGGCGGTTCCATGATCACCACGGTGACCATGGAACGGGCCGAGTACCTGCCCGCGCCGCAGCGCTTCGAGGCCGGCACCCAGCGCATCTCGCAGGCCGTTGCCCTGGCCGCCGCAGCCAACTACCTCACGGAAACCGGCCTGGACCGCGTGCACCGCTGGGAAGCGGAGCTCGGCCAGCGGATGGTGGCGGGGCTGGAGTCCATTCCCGGCATCCGCGTGCTGGGGCCCGCCGCCGGACAGGAACGGATCGGCCTTGCCGCGTTCCACGTCGACGGCGTGCACGCGCACGACGTCGGGCAGTTCCTGGATTCCCGGGGCATCGCCGTCCGCGTGGGTCACCATTGCGCCCAGCCGCTGCACCGCCGCTTGGGCCTGACCGCAACCACCAGGGCAAGCGCCTACTTGTACAACACCACCGACGACGTCGATGCCTTCCTGGAAGCCGTCGCCGGAGTCCGCTCCTACTTCCGCGTCTAGCGCGATCACCGAAGGTACACCACCATGAGCCTTGACCAGCTGTATCAGCAGATCATCCTTGACCATTCCAAAGCCCGTCACGGCAGCGGACTGGCAGGCATCGCCGCGCCGGCGGGGGCGTCCACGGGCCAGTCCCACCAGCTCAACCCGGTCTGCGGCGACGAAGTCACGCTGCGGGTGGCTGTGGAAGACGGCAAGGTGGCGCAGATTTCCTGGGACGGCGAAGGGTGTTCCATCTCGATGGCATCGGCGTCGGTCCTCAGCGAACTCGCGGAGGGAATGACCGTGGACGAGCTCCACGCCGTCATTGGCAACTTCCGCGAAGTGCTCCGCTCACGCGGGAAGATCCCCGCCGATCCCGAGATCCTGGGCGACGCCGCGGCTTTCGAGGGTGTGGCCCGCTACGCTGCGCGCGTTAAGTGCGCCATGATTTCCTGGGTGGCCGCCGAGGACGCCCTGAACCAGGCGGCCTAGCCCTAACGGTCCGACGCAGGTCCGGCGCGCGCCGAGCCTCTCAGCCCCGGTGCTCGAAAATGTCCGGGATGCCGTCGCCGTCAGCATCATGCCGTTCCGCAAGTTCCACTGCGCGGTAATGCCGGTTCCGCAGCCGGAGCACCACGGCGGCGAGCAGGGCGGCAACGAGTGATCCGCTGAGGATGGCCACCTTCGCGTGGTCATCGTGGGCCGAGCCCGCACCAAAGCTCAGCTCGGCGATCAGCAGCGACACCGTGAAGCCCACTCCGGCCAACATCGCAAGGCCGGCAACATCGATCCAGGCCAGGCCGTCGTCGAGCTTTGCCCTGGTGGTCTTAGTGATCAGGTAGGTAGTGCCGAACACGCCAATCGTTTTGCCGGCCACCAAGGCAGTCACAATTCCCACCGCCACGGGATCCGCCAGGGCCGACCGGAAGCCGTCGAGGCCGCCCACGGCAACTCCGGCGGAAAAGAAGGCGAAGACCGGGACGGCGAAACCTGCCGAAAGCGGGCGGAGCCGGTGTTCCATGGACTCAGCCATACCGGAACCCGCCTCACCGCGTTTCCGCGACGCCAGCACCGGGACGGCAAAAGCGAGCAGCACACCGGCCACCGTGGAGTGGATACCGGAAGCGTTCACGAGTCCCCAGGTGGCGGCGGCCAGCGGCAGCAACAGGTACCAGCTGCGGACCCTCCTCTGGGCCAGCAGGGTAAACAGCCCCAGCGGAACCAGTGCCGCCAACAGGAAAAGCGGCTGCAGTCCGGACGAGTAGAAGAAGGCGATGATGCCGATGGCCAGCAGGTCATCCACTACGGCCAAGGTGAGCAGGAAGGTCCGGAGGGCCGCAGGCAGGTGCGTGTTGATGACGGCCAGCACGGCCAGGGCAAAGGCGATATCGGTGGCTGTGGGAATGGCCCAGCCCCGCAGGCTCCCGGCGTCCTGGCCCAGGTTCAGCAGCGTGTAGATCAGGGCCGGAACTGCCACGCCGCCCACGGCCGCGGCCACCGGAACCACCGCCTTGGACACTTTGCGGAGTTCACCGGAGACAAACTCCCGTTTGAGTTCCAGGCCGGCCAGGAAGAAGAAGATGGCCAGGAGACCGTCCGACGCCCAATGCCCCAGGGAGAGTCGGAGATGCCAGGGCTCATACCCGATTTTCAGGTCACGCAGCGCGAAGTAGCCCTCAGCCGCCGGCGAGTTGGCCCAGATGAGGGCCGCGGCCGTGGCCAGCAAAAGGAGGGCACCGCCGGCTGTTTCCAGCCTGAGGATCTCTGAGATCCTCAGGAATTCGGGGTAGCTTGAGCGGCTGAGGACTCTGGCAGCGAAGGCGGGTCGGGAAGGGCGCTTGGCCATGCGTGGCTCCTGGAATTAAGGGGTCGGCAAAAATGTTGCCGACCAGACTTCCCGGCGCACCTGTGTCCAGCCTACCCGAGCAGGCCCATAACCCCGATCACGGCAGTGGCAGCTCCCAGCACCATCGAGATGCTGACCAGCACCACGTGGACGGTGAGGAACTTTGTGGCCTTGCCGGCGGCGTCCCGCGCCCTGGGATCCTTCATCACACGGCGCAGGAACTGCGGCCAGACCACCAGGGACCAGAGGCCGGCGATGATCAGGACCACACCCGCAAACACGGGGAGCTGCACGGCTTAGTGGCTTTCGAGCCAGGCCTGGGCCTGCTGGGACTGGATGTTCAGGGCCTTGGACACCATGGGCTCAGCCGCCTCGGCGATCTTGCCGCCCAGGAAGGGAACGGAGGACGTGACGTTGCCTTCGAGTTCAATGCGCGTGCTGCCGCCCTCCGCGACGAGCCGCTGGACCGCGGTCACATCAAGGGGGGCGCCGGCGATCTTCAGCGTGATGTTGCTCTGGCGGGAACCGTCGGCCGCCGGGGCGTCCCAGTTCTCCACCTGCGTCACCGTGAGCTTTTCGCCCACGAACTTACGGGCGATCTCCGGCAGCCGGGTGGTGGGCAGCGTGCGGACCGAGGTGGTGCTGAATACTCCGTCAACGTCTCCGGCCACCTCGAAGGATTCAAGTGTGCCGCCAACGAATTGGCTCGTGTGCCGCTGGAACTCCTCGTTGATAAAGACGGCAGCGACGCTGTCGACGGCGTGCGGAAGGGTAGTGGTTGCACTCAGTGCCATGGGTCCTCCAGTGATGTGTAGGTCAGAACGCTTTTTGCTCCCCACATCCTACGGGGAGCCTTGCCTGTTGTTGGAACCGGCCTGCGCGCTGTCGGCGCTGGCGATTTTCTGCGCCGCCGTGGTGATGTTCCGTGCCATCGCCGGAAATATGAGGCTGTGGAAGGGCAGCACGGCAAGCCAGTAGAGCTTTCCGCTGAGGCCCTTGGGGAAGAAAATGGCCCGCTGCCGGTAGCGGCTGCCCGTCCCGTCAGGTTCCACGGACAGTTCAAGCCAAGCACGTCCGGGGGCGCGCATCTCCGCGCGGAGGCGCAACAGTTTTCCGCGCTCGATCCGTTCCACGCGCCACCAGTCCACCACTTCGCCCGAGGCCAGCGTGCCGGGGTGTCGGCGTCCCCGCAGCAGGCCAGCGCCGCCGGTGAGCTTGTCCAGCCAGCCACGTACGCGCCATGCCAGCGGCAGGGAATACCAGCCGTTCCGGCCACCGATTCCTTCGATGATGGTCCACACGTGGGCGGGATCAACATTGCCGTGGAAGGTCCGCTCATCCACGTAGACCGTATGGCCCGCCCAGTCCGGATCACTGGGCAGCGGATCGGCGTCGGCCCCGGCATTTGACCAGGTGGTTTCCACCTGGCCGTCACGCTCCTTGCCCAGGGCGAGGGCAACGGCCCGCCGGTACGGGGTCAGGCCGCCCGCCGGCACCGGGATATGGGCGTCGATGTCGTGCTCGCGGGACACGGCATCGTGCTGCAGCGACTCGACGAGCGGGAGCGACATGGACAGCGGGATGGGCGTGGTCAGGGCCACCCACACGCCGGCGAGCCTCGGGGCGGGAATGGGCAGAGCCAGCACCACCCGGTAGGGCAGCCCGGCCTCGGCGGCGTATTCCTTCATCATGCCCGCGTAGCTCAGGACCTGCCGGCAGCCAATGTCGAAGGTGCGGTTGACGGGCCCGTCCAAGGATGCGGCGCCCACAAGGTAGTGCAGCACGTCCCGGACGGCGATCGCCTCGATCTTGTTGCGCACCCAGCTCGGGGCCGGCATCAGCGGAAGCGTTTCGGACAGGTGGCGGATCATTTCGAAGGACGCGGACCCGGAGCCGATCACCACCCCGGCCTGGAAGACCACCGAGTCCACCGCGCTGTCCAGGAACACCTCTCCCACGGCTTCCCGGGACCGCATGTGGGTGGACAGTTCCACGTTGGCCGGGTGCAGGCCGCCCAGGTAGACGATCCGGCCTACGCCGGCCGCGGCGGCGGCTGTGGCGGCCGTTTCCGCCATGGCCTTTTCCTTGGACTCGAAGCCGGCGCCGGAAGCCATGGAGTGGACGAGGTAGTAGAGCACGTCGACGCCGGCCAGCGCCTGCTCGAGGGCTCCGCCGTCGTCGAGACTGCTCTCGATGACCTCAACCTTGCCCAGCCACGGCACGCCGGCGATCTTTGCCGGGGTTCTGACCAGGACCTTGACGGTGTGCCCGGCCTCCAGCAGCCGGGGGACCAGGCGGCCGCCGATGTAGCCGGTGGCGCCGGTCACCAGGACGGTTCGCGCCGGCCCCGGTGCCACGGTCGGGGGAGTGTCGCTCGGGCTGTTGCTATCGCTCACTGAAAGCTCCTCAGGACGGCAGGCGGAGGCGCGCAACAGGCGCGCTTCCTCAGCAAGCTTAGCAACGGATTGCCCGGCGGGCCCCGGGGCAGGGGTAGGCTGGGATGACCCGGGATTCGAAGTGAATTTCGGGCTTTCGTGTTGCCTGCGATCCCATGAACCCACAGGAGTTTCCGCCATGAGCCCCACTGGCCCGTCCCATCCTGGCCCGTCCAACGGTGGTCCCTCGCTGACCGGACTGCGCCGTGTCCTGGCAGAAGACCAGACGTTCGCGCGGGTCCAGGCGGAGGCGGCCAGGGGTTTTGACGTCCGGGGCCAGGACTACCAGATCAGCGCGCCGGCCGGACTCCGCGCCGTCCTGCTGGCGGAAATGGCAGACGGCTTGGACGCCGGCGCCGACGAAGGAACTCCCGACGGCGGGCTCCCTCCTGTGGTGCTGGCGGTCACCGCGACAGGACGCGAAGCAGAGGATCTGACAGCGGCCCTGCGCGCTTACCTGCCGGCCGATTCAGTGGCCGAGTTCCCCAGTTGGGAAACCCTGCCACACGAACGGCTCTCGCCCCGCTCCGACACGGTGGGCCGCCGGCTGTCCGTCCTGCGCCGCCTGGCGCACCCGGAAAGTTCGACGGCGGGCCGGCTGCGTGTGGTGGTGGCACCGGTGCGCGCGGTGGTCCAACCGATCGTCGCCGGGCTGGGTGACCTGGTTCCGGTCACCCTGAAGGTGGGCCAGGACATGCCGTTCTCCAGTGTGGTGCGGAGCCTTGCCGATGCCGCCTACGCACGCGTGGACATGGTTACCCGCCGCGGCGAGTTTGCCGTCCGCGGCGGCATCATCGACGTCTTCCCGCCCACCGAGGACCATCCCATCCGGGTGGAGTTCTTCGGCGACGAGGTGGACCAGATGCGCTGGTTCGCGGTGGCCGACCAGCGCTCGCTGTCGGCGCCCGGGGTGCACCACCCCGCCGAGCTCCACGCCCCGCCCTGCCGCGAAATTCTCATCACGCCGTCGGTGATGTCGCGCGCAGCCACCCTGAAGGCGCAGCTTCCCGCGGCCGCGGACATGCTGGAGAAGATCGCCGGCGGCATCGCCGTGGAAGGGATGGAATCCCTGGCCCCGGTATTGGTGGACGCTATGGTCCCGTTCGTGGAGCAGCTGCCCGCCGGGTCCATCTCGGTGATCATTGAACCGGAAAAGGTCCGCCGGCGCGCACATGATCTTGCGGCCACCAACGAGGAGTTCCTGGAAGCAGCCTGGTCCACGGCCTCGGATGGCGGCACGGCTCCTCTGGACCTCAGTTCGCAGGCGTCGGCAGCTTTGCACTCAGCCAGCTTCCGTTCCCTGGCCGAAACCCGGAGCTTCTCGCTGGAGCACGAGGTGTCCTGGTGGTCCATCACGTCGCTGGCCTCTGATGAAGAGCTGCTGCCCGAGATTGACGTCCTGAACCTCCGCGCCCGCGAACCGCGCGGGTACCAGGGTGATGTGGCCGAAATGATGGACTTCATCGGCTCCCACGTCCGGGACCAGTGGCGGATCGTAGTGGCCACGGAGGGTCCCGGCCCGGCGCAGCGCCTGGCGGAACTTTTCCACGACGCCGACATCCCCTGCGCCAGGGTGGACACCCTTGAGAAGGAGCCGCAGGCGGGCATCATCGAGGTGACCACTGCCGCCGTCGGACGCGGTTTTGTCCTGGACAGCCTCAAGCTGGGGCTGCTCACCGAAGCGGATCTGCTGGGACGGACCTCCGCAGGCTCCACCAAGGACATGCGGCGCATGCCGTCCAAGCGGCGGAACGCCGTGGACCCGTTGCAGCTGGTCAACGGCGATTCCGTGGTGCACGAACAGCACGGCATTGGCCGCTTCATCGAACTCATCCAGCGCAAGGTGGCCGGCGGCGGAGACGGCGTCCGCGAGTACCTGGTCCTGGAATACGCCCCGTCCAAGCGCGGCGCCCCCGGGGACCGCCTGTTTGTCCCCACCGACCAGCTGGACCAGGTGACCCGCTACGTTGGCGGTGATACCCCGGTGCTCAGCAAGATGGGCGGCTCCGACTGGGCCAGCACCAAGTCCAAGGCACGCAAGGCCGTCAAGGAGATCGCCGGCGAGCTCATCCGGCTGTACTCCGCGCGGATGGCCTCCAAGGGCCATGCCTTCGGGCCGGACACTCCGTGGCAGCGTGAGCTGGAGGAGGCCTTCCCGTACGTGGAGACGCCGGACCAGCTGACCACCATCAATGAGGTCAAGGCGGACATGGAGCGCGAGATCCCCATGGACCGCCTGGTGTCCGGCGACGTGGGCTACGGCAAAACCGAGATCGCCGTCCGGGCCGCGTTCAAGGCGGTCCAGGACGGGAAGCAGGTGGCGATCCTGGTGCCCACCACCCTGCTCGCCCAGCAGCACTTCGAAACGTTCACCGAGCGCTTCTCCGGCTTCCCCCTGCGGGTCAAGGCCCTGTCGCGGTTCCAGGGGGCCAAGGAAACCAAAGAGACCGTTGAGGGCGTCAAGAGCGGCTCCGTTGACGTCGTCATCGGCACCCACCGGCTGCTGTCCAAGGACTTCGCGTTCAAGGATCTGGGCCTGGTGATCGTGGACGAGGAGCAGCGCTTCGGTGTGGAGCATAAGGAAGCACTGAAGAAAATGCGGACCAACGTGGACGTGCTGGCCATGAGCGCCACCCCGATTCCGCGGACCCTGGAGATGTCACTGACGGGCATCCGGGAAACGTCCACGCTGGCCACCCCGCCGGAGGAACGCCACCCCGTCCTCACATATGTGGGCCCATACACGGACAAGCAGACCTCGGCGGCCATCCGGCGTGAGCTGATGCGCGAAGGCCAGATGTTCTTTGTGCACAACCGGGTGTCCACCATCGACCGGACGGCCGCGAAGATCCGTGAACTGGTTCCGGAAGCACGTGTTGAGGTGGCGCACGGACAGATGTCCGAGAGCCGGCTGGAGCAGATCATCGTGGATTTCTGGGAAAAGCGTTTTGACGTCCTGGTGTGCACCACCATCATCGAAACCGGCCTGGACATCTCCAACGCCAACACGCTGATCGTGGACGGGGCCGACAAGTACGGCCTCTCCCAGCTGCACCAGCTCCGCGGCCGGGTGGGCCGCGGCCGTGAACGCGCCTACGCCTACTTCCTGTACCCGTCCGAGAAGCCCCTGGGCGAGGTGGCCCTGGAACGCCTCAAGGCCGTGGCCACCCACAACGAGCTCGGCGCCGGCATGCAGCTGGCCATGAAGGACCTCGAAATCCGCGGCGCCGGCAACCTGCTGGGCGGCGAGCAGTCCGGCCACATCCAGGGCGTCGGGTTCGACCTCTACATCCGCCTGGTGGGTGAGGCGGTGGCCGACTTCCGCGGCGACGCCGAGGAAAAGGCCGCCGAAATGAAGATCGAGCTGCCGGTCAACGCCCACCTCCCGCACGATTATGTGCCGGGGGAGCGGCTCCGCCTGGAGGCCTACCGCAAGCTGGCCTCCGCGTTGACGTACGAGGCCATCGAGGAGGTCCTGGCCGAGCTTGTGGACCGTTACGGTGAGCCGCCGCTGCCGGTCCAGAACCTCATTGCCGTGGCCCGCTTCCGGGTGGGTGCCCGCGAAGCCGGCCTGTCCGACGTCGCGCTCCAGGGGAACTTCATCAAGTTCTCGCCCGCGCAGCTGCCGGAGTCGAAGCTGATGCGGCTGACCCGGATGTACCCGGGGTCCCAGTCCAAGCCCGCCCTGGACGCGGTGCTGATTCCAAAGCCCAAGACGGCGAGGATCGGCGGCCGCGACCTGCAGGACGCCGAAATCCTGGAATGGGCCAACGGGGTCATCCGCAACATCTTCTCCGACGCGCCGCTCGCCGCTCCGGCAGTAAGAGGTTAGAGCTTGATGGGAGGACATCACGCCGCGTCGGGGGCCGCGGCGTGGGTAGCCATTGCCTCAACAGGGCCGTACACACTGGGCTGGTATCCGCTGGACGCCACGGGGATCCTCATCGGCGGGATGGCGACGGCGGGGACGGCGCTCGTGTGCGACTGGGACCACCGCCACAGCACGGTGGCCAACTCGCTGCCGCCGCTGTCCAACCTGATTGCCGTGGGGATTGAGAACGCCAGCGGCGGGCACCGTCAAGGCACCCACTCGGTGCTCGGGGCGGCGTGCTTTGTGCTGCTGGCCATGCTGGCCGGGCAGTTCCAGCTGCAGACGGACTGGGGCCTGCTGTCCGTGGGTGCAGGCCTGCTGTGCATGTTCATGATCAACATTGCGGCCAAGGCACTGAAGCTGTTTCCCAAGTCCGGATTCATCAGCAACTGGATTTTTGCCCTGACCATGGCCGGACTGGTGACCTGGTTCGCGCCGGAACAGTGGACCTGGCTGCCTGTCTCGATGCTGACCGGGGTGGTAGTCCACATTGTGGGGGACATGATCACCACCGGGGGCGTGCCGCTGCTCTGGCCGATCGTCATCAAGCCACCGAAGTTCCTCCGGAAGCTGCCGGTGCTCAACGACGTCTGGAAAGCCAACGGCGCCTTTTCCCTGCCGCTGCTGGGCCGCGCCGGTTCCAAGCGCGAGTGGCTGGTCCTGATCCCGGTCAGCGCCTACGCGATGGTGGGCATGTGCGTAGCGGCGTGGTCGTTGGCAAAGGCACATTTCCCAGCCGCCATGGCGATCGGAAAGACCGCGGTCAGCCGCCTGCTTGGCGCGGGCTGACACGGGCTGTGCTTGAGCGGCCAGTCCAGTTCATGACTTAAAAAGGCTGCGGCCCCGGAATATCCGGGGCCGCAGACCATTAAGTTACCGAGGGTGCTTACTTGCCGCCGGCTGAATCGGAGCGGCCCATGATGGTCTGCGGGATCCAGAACGCCAGGAAGAACATGCCCAGGCAGGCGGCCATCGGCCACGGGTTGCCGAGCGTGAGGAAGGACAGGGAGTAGATGGAGCCCAGGAACAGCGCCATCATGGGTACAAACAGAAGGACGCTGCCCAGAAGGCTGTTCTCGTTCTGTGGGGTCTGTACCGTGGTGTTGCCGGACTCGGTGGTCTTGCTGGACATTGTTTCCTCCTTGGCCCCGCGGGGCTCAAACTGTGGCGGCTCCGGGCCGGCGTCAGTAGCTGGCTGAACCCTGTTCACCGTTGACGATGGCGATGCCGGAGCTGGCACCAATACGTGTTGCACCTGCAGCAATCATAGCCTGCGCGTCGGCAAGGGAACGTACGCCGCCGGACGCCTTGACGCCGAGATCGGGGCCGACGGTTCGGCGCATCAGGGCGATGTCCTCGGCCGTGGCGCCCCCGCCGTTGAACCCCGTGGACGTCTTGACGAAGTCCGCCCCGGCCTCCACTGCGGCCTCGCAGGCGAGAACCTTCTGGTCATCATTGAGCAATGCGGTTTCGATGATGACCTTCAGGATGGCGCCGCTGGCGTGCACCGCTTCTGCGACTGAGGCGATGTCCTCGACCAGGGCGCCTTTGTCGCCGGCACGGGCAGCGGCGATGTTGATGACCATGTCGACCTCGTCGGCGCCGTCCAGGACGGCTCCGCGGGCTTCAAAGGTCTTGACATCGGTGGGAATCGCCCCCAGCGGGAACCCGACCACCGAGCAGGTCAGAACCCCGGACCCCTTGAGGGCGGTCTTGACGGTCTTGACCCAGATGGGGTTAATGCAGACTGACTTGAAGTGGTATTCGGCGGCCTCGGCACACACTTTGAGGATCGCTGCTTCGCTGGCCTCAGGCTTGAGCAGCGTGTGGTCAATGTAGGAAGCAATGTTGCCCGACGCTGAGACCGTTCCGGCTCCAGTTTGGTCGGTAGGAGTGGCTGCGTTGCTCATGATGGTCCTTTCCATGTGGCCTTGTGGGCCGCCGGAGCCACGCGGTGCGTGGCTGTTCAGGTGACCATCTTGTCACAGCGGGTGTCGCGGCGGGCGGACGCTTACGCGGCCGCAGGCACACGCTCCGCCACACCCGCGGCCACGCCTTCCACGACGCGGGCTGCCAGGCTTTCCGCCGCTGATGTAGCCGTCATCAGCTGCGCGGCGCAGGCTCCGGCGGCAGAAGCCGCGGCGACCAGCAGTCCCAGCCGGACGCCGTCGAACGCTGCGGCGTCACCAATCGCCCAGATGCCGGAGACCGATGTCCTGAAGTCCTTGCGGATGGCGATTCCGCCGTTGGGGGCGGTGGCGAGTCCGGCACTGGCGGCGAGTCCATCGCGGGCAACCCGCTCTTCGGCCAGGACAACCAGGTCCCCGTTCATGCTGCTGCCGTCCTCGAAAACAACCCCGGAGGCGGTCAGGCCTGAGCCGTGGATGGAGTGCACCACGGCGGCCGGCCGGACCGTTGTGCGGATGGGCCTGACGCCGCGGGCCCGCAGCACCGCTTCGGCCTGGCCCGCCGCCGCGCCGGTTCCCACGAGGATTCCCAGTGGCCGCCGGCCCAGTTCCCGCGTCACTTCCTTGACGGCGTCGCCGATCCGGGCGGCGTCGTCGATCGTGGAGTAGCTCAGGCAGCGGCCGGCGCCCGCCACGGGGGACGCGACGGGCGCTGATCCGGTGGCGATGACCAGTTCGTCGTAGCCCAGTTCCATGCCGTCGGCGGTGGTGACGGAGCGGTTCCGCGCGTCGATGAAGCTCGCTGGCTGGCCGAAGCGGACGGATACCTGGGGCAGCTCTGCGAGCTCCAGGAGTTCGGCGGGAGCGTCGTCCCGGTTGCTCAGGACGGTGACGGTGCCGCGGAAGCGTGCACCGTCCAGCTGGCGGACCAGCGCCTGTGCGGCGGGCCCTGCCCCGGCGATGACGATGCGCGGAGCCGCGGAAACTGAGGTGGACGGTGCCGGAGCGGACATGTGCTGGCCCTTTCGCTGGCGGCCGCTGGAGCGGCCGGGACTTCGTGATGAATCCCAGCGTAGGCGGCGGGCTTTTCAGGCGTGTTTCCCCGCTGTTGCTGGGAAAACACCCTTTGTTCGCAAGCGTTTACCGGCCGGTAACAAAACCCGTGACGCACCTCTCAGTGCGCTCCGGACTGACACAAAGGCGGCCTGAGCCCGCGTCCCTAGACACGGATCCGGTAACCCCTCTTGACCACAGTCTCCACCAGGCGGCCGTCCGGCAGTGATGACCGCAGGCGGCTGACAGTCATGTCCAGGGCGTGGACCGAGCCCTTCAGCTCGAGCAGCTCCGACAGCGATTCCCGGGAAAGCACGGCCCCACCGGCCCCCAGGAGGGCACGCAGCAGCAGCAGCGGCGCAGGGGCCAGCTCAACCTGCGCCCCGTCGACCCGCAGGCTGCGGCCGCGCAGCTCAAGGTTGCCGGACGCGGTGTCCAGCCGCCGCACATGGTTCAGGGCGAGGTGCTCGCACACCAGCCGGATGAGGGCGCCCATCCGGAACCGTTCCGGAACGAGCGGCGAGATACCGGCGTCGAGCAGGGGCTGGGCCGTGACGGGCCCCACCACCGCCGTGGTGACGTTGGTTTTCAGGCTTTCGATGAGCTGCTTGTAGACGCCCATTTCGTGGGCGGTGCTCCACACGGCATCGACGGCGGGGGCGCTCGTGAAGGTGAGCACATCCAGATTGCCGCTGCACACAGCCTCGATGAGGCGCGGAAGCCGGTCTTCGCCGTCGGGCTTTACCCAGCGGTAAGGGGTGACCGTCAGGACCGTGGCGCCGGACATGCGTAGCCGTTCCAGCTGCCGGACGTCCGTGTAGCCGTGCAGCTGCACGGCCACGGTCTTGCCCCGCACGCCTTCGGCGAGCAGCATGTCCACCAGCGTTGCGGTGGTTTCGTCGCTGCTGATTCCGACGTCGGCGAGTCCGGCCGCGCGGACGGCGCCGCGGGCTTTGGGGCCCCGGACGAACATCCGGCACGCCCCAAGGGTTTCCAGGAGCTGCTCACCGATCCCAAACGAATCAGCAGCTTCGCACCAGCGGCGCATGCCGTACGCCGTAGTGGCGATGCACAGGTCCGGGCGTGCGTCGATGATGGCCTTGGTGTCCTCGATCAGGCGGATGTCCTCCTGCACCGGGGCGATCTTGAGGGCCGGCGCGTGCAGTACTTCCGCGCCGCGGCGTTCCAGTGCCTCGATGAGGTCCCGGGAGCGCCGGTGCGAGGTGACTCCGATGCGGAAGCCCTCCAGCGGGGAGTCCGCAGCCTCCGGCCCGGACGTCGCTTCAAGCTGGGCAGGTTCAGCTGGTGCCAGTGCGTTCATGGGGGTCAATCCTTTCATGAACCGAGCAGCGAGGCCGCCAGCCGGTCGAGGTCGGCGGCGGCCTCAGCATGCCCGCGGTTGGCTTCTGCCACGCGAACCACCTCGCCAATGACCAGCACGGCGGGATTGCTGCACCCGGCAGCGGCGGAGGTGATGGTGCCCAGGTCCGCGATGGTGGTGCGCTGGCCGGGGCGGTAACCGCGTTCGACGACGGCCATGGGCATGTCGGGGCGCATGCCGGCTTTGCGGAGCCCGGCCGCGAGCTGGTGCAGGGTGCCGATGCCCATCAGGACCACAATGGTGCCTCCCAGTCCGGCCAGGTGCGTGTGTTCCTTTTCGGTCAGCGGCGCGTGGCCGGAGACCACGGTGAACATGTGGCTGACCTCGCGGTGCGTGACGGGGATGCCGGCGGCCGCCGGCACGGAGATCGCGCTGGTGACACCCGAGATGACACGGACGGGCACACCCGCCGCCACACAGGAAGCCACTTCCTCGCCGCCACGGCCGAAGACGTAGGGGTCGCCTCCCTTGAGGCGGACCACGTTCTTGCCGGCGAGAGCGCTCTCAACCATCAGCTTTTCGATGTCGGCCTGGCCCACCTTGTGGTGGCCGGGCTTCTTGCCCACATCCACCAGTTCGGCGGAGGTCAGGTCCGGCAGGTCCTGGCAGGGAGCCAGCCGGTCGAAGAACACCACGTCCGCATCGCGGAGGGCCTTCACGGCGGCGACGGTCAGCAGCTCGGTGGTGCCGGGTCCGCCGCCCACCAGGGTGACGTGGCCGACCGGTCCGGCGGCCGGCTCGGCCGCCACCGGGATGCCGGTCGCGGCGCAGCGCTCGAGCAGGGACTCCCAGCCGGGCTGGCCGTCGTCGACCGCCGCGACCAGGAACGGACGCTCGGGGAGCGGGCCGTCATGCGCTGCACCCGCAGGGGTGCTGAGGCGGTAGACGACGGCGCCCGCGGCCGCGTAGCGGCGGACCGCCTGGCGGGCGGCGTGGTCGGATCCGGTGACCAGGACTTCGCGGCCGGTGAGATCAATGCTGAGCTGCATGGCTATACCTCGTTCTCGGCGCGAGGCCGCATGGGGATGGAGGCGCCGATCAGGACCTTGCCTTTTTCCTCCGCAGTGGCAGGGCGCATCTGGCCACGCTCGTCGGAAACGAAGGTGATGGAGTCATCCTTCTGGTCAGGCGCGTTGACGAAGGAACGGAACCGGCGCAGACGCTC
The DNA here is from genome assembly GCF_002929755.1 of Arthrobacter sp. 4R501. Taxonomy (NCBI): domain Bacteria; kingdom Bacillati; phylum Actinomycetota; class Actinomycetes; order Micrococcales; family Micrococcaceae; genus Arthrobacter; species Arthrobacter sp. 4R501. The sequence goes on from NZ_PJIW01000004.1 coordinate 211,612, forward strand.
GGGGTCCTTCAGGGTGTCCGCCCATTCGTCCACGTAGGTGTCAACGTGCTTGGCCATGGCGGCTTCGAGCTCCTCGGCGATGCCCAGGGTGTCCTTGACCACCACGTCCTCGACGTGCTGGATGCCGCCGTCGAGCTCTTCCTGCCAGCGCGCGGTGCGCTGCAGGCGGTCCGCCGTGCGGATGTAGTACATAAAGTAGCGGTCGATGTACTTGATCAGGGTTTCGTCGTCGAGGTCCTTGGCCAGCAGCTGGGCGTGGGCAGGGGTGGCGCCGCCGTTACCGCCGACGTACAGGTTCCAGCCGTCGGCCGTGGCGATCACGCCGACGTCCTTGCCGCGGGCCTCGGCACATTCGCGGGCGCAGCCGGAGACGCCCATCTTGAGCTTGTGCGGGCTGCGGAGGCCGCGGTACCGGAGCTCGAGCTGGATGGCCATGGCCACCGAATCCTGGACACCGAAGCGGCACCAGGTGGAACCAACACAGGACTTCACGGTGCGCAGGCTCTTGCCGTACGCCTGGCCGGACTCGAAGCCGGCGTCCACCAGTTCCTTCCAGATTTCCGGCAGCTCTTCCAGCCGGGCACCGAACATGTCGATCCGCTGGCCGCCGGTGATCTTGGTGTACAGGTTGTACTTCTCGGCCACGGCGGCGATGACGCCGAGCTTCTTGGGGGTGATTTCGCCGCCGGCGATGCGGGGGACCACCGAGTAGGTGCCGTCCTTCTGCATGTTGGCGAGGGCGCGGTCGTTGGTGTCCTGCAGCGTGCCGCGGCCGGCGTCCAGGACGTAGGCGCTGTTCTGGCTGGCCAGGATGTTGGCGATGGTGGGCTTGCAGATGTCGCAGCCGGCGCCGGTGCCGTACTTGGCCATGATCTCCTCGAAGGAGGTCAGTTCCAGGACGCGGATGGCGTCGAAGAGTTCCTGGCGTGACAGTTCGATGTGCTCGCAGAGGGCCTTGGACACCTCGACGCCGGACTTGGTGAGTTCGGTTTCCAGCAGCTTCTTGAGCATCGGGACGCAGGATCCGCAGCTGGTTCCGGCGCGGGTGCAGCCCTTGAGTTCGGCAAGTTCCTGGACGGGGGCGTTGCCGTCGCAGGCGCCGCAGCCGTTGACGGTGTCGCGGATGGTCCCGGCGGAGACGTTGTTGCAGGAACACAGGATGGCGTCGTCCGGCAGTTCGGTGTCCGGGGCGTCGCCGCCGCCGGCCGCCGTGAGGTACGCGCCGGGCTCGGCGCTGAGTTCGCGGCCCAGGAGCGGGCGGAGGCTGGTGTAGGGGCTGGCGTCGCCCACAAAGATGCCGCCCAGGAGGGTCTTAGCATCGTCGGTGGTGACGATTTTTTGGTAGACACCGCGGGCGGGATCGGCGTAAACGATTTCGAGCGAGTGCTCGGTCTTGGCGAAGCCGTCGCCGAAGCTGGCTACGTCCACACCGGAGAGCTTCAGCTTGGTGGCAGTGTCGAAACCGGGGAAGGTGGCCTCGCCGCCGTGCAGGCGGTCGGCCACGATCTCTGCCATGGTGTTGGCAGGGGCAACCAGGCCCAGGCACATGCCTTCGAAGTTGGCCACCTCGCCGATGGCCCAGATTCCGTCGACCTCGGTGGCACAGGAGTCGTCGATGACCACACCGCCACGCTGGCCCAGGCTGAACACCTGTTCGTCGCCCTCGGCGGCGCGGAAGAGTTCGTCGCGGGGCCGGACGCCGATGGCTACGATCACCATGTCTGCATCGATGATGCGGCCGTCGGCCATAAGGACACCCGTCACCTGGCCCTCATCGTCGGACAGGACTTCCGAGGGGAAGACACCGCCGTGGACTGCAAAGCCCTTGGCCTTGATGAGCCGGCCCATTGCCTGGCCCGCGCCTTCATCCAGCTGGGTGGCCATCAGCCACTGCGAACCGTCGATAACGATCGGGTTGGCGCCGAGCTGCTCCGTGCCGGCGGCCGATTCGAGCCCGAGGAGGCCGCCACCGATGGTGACGGCATTGACCTTGCGGCCGAGCTTTTCCGTGAGCTCGGTGATGGACTTGTTGATGGCCCAGACGTCTTCGAGCGTGCGGTAGACGTGGGTGAGCTCGTTGCCGGGGATGGGCAGGCGGGCGGCATTCGAGCCGGTTGCGACCACCAGATCGTCGTATTCGAAGGTGTTGCCGGCGGCGGTTTCAACCGTCTTGGCTTCGGCGTTGATCTTCACCACGCGCTCGCCGGTCTTCAGTTCAAGGGAAGCGTGGTCCCACATCGACGCGGACCCCAGCGTCAGGTCGACACCGGTGTCCGTGAGGGCCTTGGAGAGCGCTACCCGGTCATAGGGCAGGTGGGCTTCCTCCGTGAGGACCGTGACGTGCCAGCCTTCGAGGCCACGGGAATGCATGGCATCGGCGAAGCGGTGGGCGGCGGGGCCGCCACCGGCGACGACGATGCGGCGCGTGTTCTCTGAGCTTGAAGTCTGTTCGGTCACTGTGGGCCTTTCGCATGGGCCGCAGACGGAATTCTGCGACCTTCTCTGACGAGGTATGCATTCAGACTAGGCAGTCGCAGTTTCGCTTCAGTTTCCCTTATGTTTCGTAGGCTTAACTTCTGCATCACGAACGCGTTTCCGATCGGGTGAGGTCTCTTTTACGCGCCGGACACATTCACTGCACGCCTTTGAAACACCCGTTGCCTAAATTGTTTGGTACGGCCATAAAGGTGGCCAATCAAGCACGGGGAGAGGAGCCGGACATGACGGCAACACTGGAACTTGGGGCGCTCGCCGCCGACACCGCGACGTGGCACCGGGTCTGCGCCGTGGACGAGCTTGAGCTTGCCTGGGGCGAAGCAGCCCTCATTGAAGGCCGCCAGGTGGCACTCTTCCGGACAGGTCCCAGTGAGGTTTTTGCCGTGGCCCACGAAGATCCGGCCACCGGCGCCCACGTGATGGCCCGCGGCATTCTGGGTTCACGCGGCACCCGTCCCACCATCGCTTCGCCGCTGCACAAAGAGGTCTACGACCTGGAGACCGGCGAATGCTTCGGAACTGCCGCGGTGCGCCTGGAAACGTTCAGCACCCGCATTTCCGACGGTTTCATCGAGGTCGCGGTCTAACGACCCTTCAGAGCCCGAGGGCCTCGCGGACATCGTCGAGCACATTGTCCAGGGCTGTCCGGGCTGTCTGCCGGGCTTCCGGCAGCTCGGCCGCTGACTCAACCGGGAGGATGACTTCCAAGTAGCACTTGAGCTTGGGCTCGGTGCCGCTGGGCCGGATGATGACCCGGGTCTCGTCCCGGGTCAGGTACAGCAGGCCATCGGTGGGCGGCAGGTGCTCGCTCCCTTCGGCCAGGTCTACAAAAGTCTCAACAGCGGACGAACCGAACGAATCGGGCGGGCTCACCCGGAGCCGGTTCATCATGGCGTCCAGCAGGCCCAGATCCGCCACCCGGATGCTCAGTTGGTCGCTGGCGTGAAGCCCGTGCTGAAGGTAGAGCTCGTCCAGGGTGTCGAAGATGGTTTTCCTGTCCGCCTTGGCGGCGGCAGCCATTTCCGCGATGAGGACAGCGGCGGAGATCCCGTCCTTGTCCCGGACCAGTTCAGGTGCAACGCAATAGCCCAGGGCTTCCTCGTAGCCGTAGACCAGCCCGGGCACCCGGGAAATCCACTTGAACCCGGTCAGCGTTTCCTCATGCGCGTAGCCTGCCGCGGCGGCGATGCGGGAGAGCAGGCGCGAGGACACAATCGAATTGGCGAAGACGCCGGCCCCTTCGTCGCTGGCTGCTTCAACCGCACTGGTGGTTTCGTCGGAGCCGGCCGTCAGCCGGGCCACAATGTGTGCCCCCAGCAGCGCGCCCACCTCGTCGCCGCGCAGCATGCGCCACGCGCCGGTGTCAGGATCCTTCGCCGCCACTGCAACGCGGTCAGCATCCGGATCGTTGGCCAGGACAATATCGGCCTCCACACGGGCGGCGGTCTCCAATGCCAGGTCCAGGGCGCCGGGTTCCTCCGGATTCGGAAAGTTCACCGTGGGAAAGTCGGGATCCGGCTCAGCCTGTTCGGCCACCAGTGTGACATCGGCAAAGCCGGCAGCATTCAGCACCGCCACGGCAGTCTCGCCGCCGACGCCGTGCATGGGCGTCAGGACAATCCGCAGGTCGCGGGACGGGAAGCGGGCCGCATCGGCGAGTGCCGCCGTCGCGCGTTCATACTCCGCCGCAACCGACGGGTCCAGGACCGTCCAGCCGTCCGCGGCAAGGGTGATGGACTCCAGTGCGCCCACGGCATCGATCCGCGCGGCGATCCGGGCGTCGTGGGGCGCCACGATCTGCGCTCCGCGGCCGCTGCCCTCCACGGCATGGCGGCCCAGGTACACCTTGTATCCGTTGTCCTGCGGGGGATTGTGGCTTGCCGTCACCATCACACCGCCGTCGCAATCCAGGGCCCGGACGGCGAAAGCGAGCAGCGGGGTGGGCAGTGCGGACGGCATCAGGAAGGTTTCAATCCCGGCGGCGGTGAAGATGGCCGCCGTTTCCTCGGCGAAGATGTCCGAGTTATGGCGGGCGTCATAGCCGACGACGGCGCGTGGCCGGGTCCCGGGGGCAGCCTCACCCACCGCATCAACCAGGAAGTCGGCGAGGCCGGCGGCGGCGCGGCGCACCACCACGCGGTTCATCCGGTTCGGCCCGGCGCCCAGGGCGGCACGGAGGCCTGCGGTGCCGAACTGCAGCGTGCCGCTGAAGCTGTCGGCCAGTTCCTGCGACGCTGCCGGCGAGCCCTCTTCCGCGAGTTGCAGCAGTTCGGTGAGCTCTGCGGCTGTGGTGGGATCCGGATCTTTGGCCGCCCATTCGCGGGCGTGGCTGAACAAGGAGGCGGCATCGGAGGACGTCATGCGGTCAACGCTATCGTCATTGCTTCAGGAACGGCGCCTGAACACTCGCCTGTGACAGCGGAAAGCAGCGAAATCCTTGCAGTAAATTTTCTGGAGAAGTAATGTCGCGAATATGAAATTGGGGGAGGGTGTTGAGTGGGGGCTGCATAGCTGCGTCAACATGTCCTGGACCCCGCCGGGGGAGGCAGTCAGCAGCGCACGGCTGGCCGAGTTCTACAAGCTTCCCGCCGCATATCTGAACAAACAGCTCCAGGCCCTGGTGCGGGCCGGGATCCTGACCTCCGTATCCGGCCCGCGGGGCGGCTTCTCGCTGGCCCGGCGTCCGGACCGGATTTCCGTCCTTGATGTGGTCCTGGCCATCGAAGGAAATGACCATGCCTTCCGGTGCGAAGGCATCGCCAAGGACGCCCCGGGTGCGAGCATGGACGCCGACTACGCGCGCACCTGCCTTATCTCGCAGACGATGCGCCACGCCGAAGTCACCTGGCGGACTGAGCTGTCCCGGCAGAGCATTGCCGGGATCGCCCAGTCCATCGAGCGCCGCTTTCCCGATGCCCGGGAGTCCACCGTCCTGCAGCTGGTCGGTCCGCGAACCTGACCCGCCCTACAGCAACGCCGGGTCACTGGACGCCCATGGGAAAGCCTCCATTGGGCGCTTAGTGACCCCGCGTTGGCCTAAAGCTTGGCGATGATCCCAGCCAGCAGTTTGGAAATCCGCGGTCCGGCGGCCTGGCCGGACTCGATGACTTCCTGGTGGCTGAGAGGCATGGCGCTGATCCCGGCTGCGAGGTTGGTGACCAGCGAAATTCCGAACACTTCCATGCCTGCGTGCCGGCCGGCGATCGCTTCCAATGCGGTGGACATGCCCACCAGGTCCGCGCCGATCCGCTTGGCGTACTGGACTTCGGCCGGCGTTTCGTAATGCGGTCCGCTGAACTGGGCATAGACGCCTTCCTCCAGCGAGGAGTCCACTTCACGGGCGAGGGCACGGATGCGCGAGCTGTACAGATCCGTCAGATCAACAAACGTTGCACCTTCCAGCGGGGACGTGGCGGTGAGGTTGATGTGATCTTTGATGAGGACCGGAGTGCCCGGCGTCCAGCTTTCGTTCAGCCCTCCGCATCCGTTGGTGAGGACCAGGGTTTTGCAGCCGGCAGCGGCAGCGGTGCGGATGCCGTGGACCACGGCGCGGACGCCTTTGCCCTCGTAGTAGTGTGTCCGTGCGCCCAGGACCAGCGCGCGTTTGCCCTCTTTGGTCAGGACCGAGCGGATGGTGCCCACATGTCCTTCCACGGCCGGGGCGTGGAAGCCCGGGACAGTGTCGGCGGTCAGGGTGGCCGTGGTCTCGCCGATGAGTTCGGCGGCTTCAGCCCAGCCTGAGCCCAGGACGAGCGCGACGTCGTGATTGTCCACCCCGGTCTCCTGCGCGATGTACTCAGCGGCGGAGCGCGCCGCGGCGAAAGGGTCCGTGTTCTGGAAGTTTGTATTACTCACTGGTACAAGTTATCGTGCCGGTGCCGCTGTGCACAGTGGCAACAGCGTCGCGCCGGGCCGCAGACGGCACCGTGACGGGCCACTCTTTTATTGGTGGTCCCTGCGCAGATGCGCGAGAATGGTTGATTGTGACTACGCACCCTGATTTCAGCTCCCCCCGGATCGCAATCCTCGGAGGTGGCCCCGGCGGATACGAAGCCGCTATGGTCGCTGCCTCGCTGGGAGCGCAGGTCACCATCATCGAACGCGCGGGCATGGGCGGCTCGGCCGTGCTGACCGACGTCGTGCCTTCCAAGACCCTGATCGCGACGGCGGATCTGATGACCCGCGTCGGTGAGGCGGGCGAGCTGGGCGTGAAGTTCGACGTCGACGGTGGCGACTTTGTGCCGGCGATGCGCGCCGACCTCAAACACATTAACGACCGCCTGCTGGGCCTTGCCCGCCAGCAGTCCACGGACATCTCCACTGGGCTGGAGCACCAGAACGTGCGCATCCTGCTCGGTTCGGGCAAGCTCCTGGACAGCCACACCATCGAGGTCCTGACCGCTGACGGCACCGAAATCGTGGAAGCGGACACCATTCTGCTGGCCGTCGGCGCGCACCCCCGCGAGCTGCCCACCGCGCGGCCGGACGGGGAACGCATCCTGAACTGGGCGCAGATCTACAACCTTGACGAGCTTCCCGAGGAACTGATTGTGGTGGGCTCCGGTGTGACCGGTGCCGAGTTCGCCTCCGCCTACAACGGCCTGGGCTCCAAAGTCACCCTGATCTCCAGCCGCGACAGGGTGCTCCCCGGTTCGGACACCGACGCCGCGGAGGTGCTGGAGGAAGTCTTCGAGCGCCGCGGTGTGCGCGTGCTGTCCCGCGCCCGTGCCGAAACCGTCGAGCGGACCGACGACGGCGTGGTGGTCACCCTTGGTGACGGATCGAAAGTCACCGGCAGCCACTGCCTGGTCTGCGTGGGGTCCATCCCGAACACCGCCGGCATTGGCCTTGAAGAGGCCGGCGTGGCCCTCACCGAGAGCGGCCATATAAAGGTCGACGGCGTCTCCCGCACCACGGCGCCCAACATCTACGCCGCCGGCGACTGCACCGGCGTGCTGGCTTTGGCCTCGGTGGCCGCAATGCAGGGCCGGATCGCGATCGCCCATTTCCTGGGCGACAGCGTTATGCCGCTCAAGCTTCACCAGGTGGCGTCCAACATCTTCACCTCACCCGAGATCGCGAACGTGGGCGTCTCCGAGGCCGAGATCCAGTCCGGCAAATACCAGGGCGACATCGTCAAACTCTCGCTCAAGAGCAATGCCCGCGCCAAAATGCGCAACCACAAGGACGGCTTCGTCAAGATCTTCGCGCGTAAGGGCTCCGGCACCGTGATTGGCGGTGTTGTGGTGGGGCCGAACGCTTCCGAGCTGATCTTCGCCATCTCCCTTGCAGTCACCCAGAAGCTCCACGTCGACGACGTCGCCAACACTTTCACCGTCTACCCGTCGCTGAGCGGGTCCATCTCCGAAGCGGCCCGGCGCCTGCACGTCCATATGTAGCAGGTCCCGGTGGTGGTCGAGCCCCGGTGGTTGAAGCTTGGGCCCACGACCGCAGGGTCCCCTGTCCGAGCTTGCGAGGTCAGGGAGCGGTTGGGGAGCGAAACCCGAGGGACCCGGCAGTCTCTATCGCTGGCATTCTCCGGTAGCGTGGCCGCATGACTACAGCACTGGAGCGGCCACGCCGCGGAAAAATCATCGGCGGCGTCTGCGCCGCCCTTTCAGCCCGATTCGGGATCCCGAAGTTCCTGGTCAGGCTCGGCTTTGTGATCTTTGGCTTGGTGGGGATCGGCGAGCTGGTCTACATCGCGCTGTGGATCATGATTCCGAAGGCGCCGGCCTAAAGACCGCCCGGATTCCCGGCCTCGACGCCTAGGCCAGGGCGTAGGGCGGCACGGTGCTGCCGGAAGTAAAGGGGATGAACCAGCCCTCGATACGCTGTGTCCCGGCGTCTATTTCCGGGATGTCGGGGCTGTCCGAGTAGAGAGCTGGACTCTCCGCCTCCTCCAACAGGACTTCCTCGACCTGAGCACGCCAGTCTTCCGGGAGGTCGAGTTCATAGATGTCCTCGGTGATTTCCGCCTGATCGAGCAGGCAGCGGACGGCGAGTTCGGCTGCGAGGCATCCGGGGGCTGTCCAGCCGCGGACCAGAGATGCCGTCACATCGGAAGCGACGACGATGAACTTCCGGGTAAACGTCGCGTCGTAGCTGGCGGCGAACTGACGCGGCAGCGAGGACAGCACAGCGGAACCGGCGACATCAGCCGGAGTAACCGCATCCAGGGCGGTCAGGGTCCCCAGATCGCGGAAGAGCTGGTCCACGAGCAGGCCCGACGAGTTCCACAGAAGGCCTGCCAGCAGGAGTGTCTGGCTCACAGCGGTTTTCCGGTCTTCCGGCGAGACAGCTGCCATTTCGTCCAGGTCTTCCGGCTCGAACTGCAGCTGCTGTTCCGGCGTCATGTCATCCGGGTGCGGATCAAGGCCCAAGAGTTCCAGGCTCAGTCCGGTCAGCTTCCCAGCGTCGGCCAGCAGTACTTCGGTGATGTCGTCTTCTTCGTCGGCATTCATGGCCCCGATGCTACCGCCCGCCCGCCGTCGCGTCCGATTCCGTGACGCGGACATGTCCGGGCTCGCCGGCTTCAGTTCACATCAGGCGGCGGGAGCCGCCTGGAAGTGTTTTTCGATGAGCCCCTTGATGTCCTCGTGGCAGCCGCCGCAGCCGGTACCGGCGCGGGTTGCCTTGGACACCTCGGCCACGGTGGAGCAGCCTTCCGCCACGGCGCCCTGGATCTTGGCGCCGCTGACTCCGGCGCAGCGGCATACGGTGCCAGCCGGATCGGCGGGACCGGACGCGGCCAGCTGGTCCGGGCCATCGAGCCGGAGCAGCAGTGACCTGTCGGCCGGCAGTTCCGCACCGCGTTCGAAGAGTCCCACGAGCTCGGCGGCGGTCCGCGGCATACCCACGGCCACCAGGCCTTCCAGCACTCCACCGCGGGTGGTCATCTTCACGTAGCGGCCGTGTTCCGGATCGGCCCACTGGGCGATCTGCAGCCGCGGCCGGCCGTTCACGGCGCCGGCGGTGAGCACGTCTTCGTCCCATGGCTCGGCACCGTTGTCGCCGGCCACAGCCATGTTCATGCCGCGGGCCTTCAGTACAATGACACCGGCCTGCTCCTGGGGCAGCTCCTGCAGCGTGTCGGCGTCCTCCTGCGTGCCGGTGGCCAGCATGGTCAGGTATTCGGCCAGCCATTCGGCCTGCCGCCACCCGGGACCCACCAGGCCGGATGGGCCCTTCGCCGTGCGGCATTCGCCGCAGGCCGGATCCGGGCAGCGAACCTCGGCGCAGTCGCCGATCGCGAAGATGTGCGGCTCGTGGTGGGCACGGAGCCGGTGGTCCACCAGGATGCCAGCACCAACCGACAGGCCGCAGCCTTCGGCCAGCTCGGTCCGGGGACGGACACCGCACGAGATGACCAGGAGGTCGCCGTCGATCGCCGAACCGTCATTGAGCAGCAGGGCCGAGAATCCGCCGTCGGGCGCGTTGTGCTCCACCCCGGTGGACCGGGCGTTGCCGGCCATCCGCACGCCGCAACGGCGCAGGCTGGCCGCCAGGACCGCGCCGCCGCCCCGGTCGATGTTGCGTCCCAGCGGGTGCGGCCCGTTGTGCACCACCGTAACGGTGGCGCCTTCCTCGGCAGCCGCGAGGGCTGTCTCGAGGCCCAGGACGCCGCCGCCCAGCACCACAACACGCTTGCCGCCGTCGACCGCTGCGCGCAAAACCGAAGCGTCGCGGAGATCCCGGAGCGCCGTGACGCCGGCGGGAAGGACGGGGGAAGCGGGATCCGGGTTGATGCCGGTCAGGTTGGGGATGACGGGCCGGGAACCCGTGGCGAAGACGAGCCGCTCATAGTGGGCGGAGGTACCGTCTGTAAGGATCACCTGCTGGCGGGCGCGGTCCACGCGGCGGACCCGCACGCCGAGCCGGACGTCCACGCCATCCGCGGCCAGGGCTGCGGCATCGGAGAGGGCCAGGGCATCGGCAGTGGTGCGTCCGACGCCCAGATCGGCCACCAGCACACGGTTGTACGCGGCCTCGGCTTCCTCGCCCACGACAGTGAGGCTGACGTGCCCGTCGCGGACCGCTGGCAGCAGTTCATCGATCAGGCGGGCAGCCACGGGGCCGAAACCAACAATGACAATCTGCTCACTCATGAGGCCTCCGATGTCTGAAGAACACTGTTCTGAAGTCCGGTTGCGACCGCCCGGACCCACACCTTGTTGAACTTGAATTCGGGCATCCCGGAAATGGGATCCGTTGCCGCCTCGGTGAGGCGGTTGGCGCTTTCAAGCTCCGGGAAATGGAACGGCAGGAAGACTGTCTCGGGCCGGATCGCGGTGCTGAGTTCCGCACGGCAGACCACCTCGCCGCGTTCATTGGCCACCGAGACAAAAGCCCCTTCGGTGATGCCCATGGCGGCCGCTGCGGCGGGGTGGATCTGCATTTTTGCTTCGGGCTGGGTGGCCAGCAGCTCGGACACCCGCCGGGTTTGCGTCCCGGACTGGTAGTGCTCCAGGAGGCGGCCGGTGATGAGGGTCATGGTTTTCGCGGCCGGGTCCGGGTTGGCGGCCGGCGTACGACGACGGCGGGGCGTCACCGGGGTCATGACCGCCTTGCCGCCGGCGTGGGCGAACGTATCCAGGAATAGCCGGGGCGTGCCGGTGCTGCCTGCGGGGTACGGCCAGTAGGCGGCCTCACCGCGGTCCAGCATGGCGTAATCAATGCCGGAGTAGTCGGCATGCCCGCCGGCCGAGGCCAGCCGCAGCTCCTCGAAGACCGTTTCCGGATCTTCGCTGTACGTGGACGGGGCCTCAAGCGCTTCTGCCAGCCGGGCCATGATCCACAGTTCGCTGCGTGCGCCGGCCGGCGGCTGCAGGGCCTGGCGGCGGCGGAGGACGCGCCCCTCGAGGTTGGTGAGCGTGCCCTCCTCCTCGGCCCACTGCAGGACCGGGAGGATGAGGTCGGCTTCGGCGGCGGTCTCGGACATAAAGAAGTCGCAGACCACAAGGAAGTCCAGGCTGCGGAGCCCGGCGATGACGGCGTTTGCATCGGGGGAGGCCACCGCGATGTTGGAGGCGTGCACAAAAAGGCACCGGACGCCGTCGGGCTGTCCCAGGGACTTCAGCAACTGGACGGCGGGCAATCCCGGCCCGGGAATGGTTTCCTCCGGGACGCCCCAGATACCGGCCATGTGGGCGCGGGCGGCGGGATCGGTGATCTTCCGGTAGCCGGGAAGCTGGTCGGCCTTCTGGCCGTGCTCGCGGCCGCCCTGGCCGTTGCCCTGGCCGGTGAGGGTGCCGTAGCCGCTGCGCCGTGAGCCGGGCAGTCCGAGGAGGAGGCTGAGGTTGATCGCGGCGGTGGCGGTGTCCGTGCCGTCCACGTGCTGTTCCACGCCGCGTCCGGTGAGGATGTAGCTGCCGCCCTTGCCCGCGCCGTCGGCAAGCCTGCGGGCGGTTTCCCGGATGAGCTCAGCGGGGACGCCGGTGAGGGACTGGACGCGTTCGGGCCAGAACGAGTTGACGCTGCGGACCACGGCTTCGTAGCCGGTGGTGCGTGCCGCGATGAAGTCGTCGTCTGCCAGACCCTCGTGGATGATCACGTGCGAGAGGCCCAGCAGGAGGGTTAGGTCGGTGCCCGGCAGGGGCTGGAGGTGAAGGCCACCGCCGTCGGCCGTGAACTTCGCCGTGGCTGAACGGCGGGGATCCACCACGATCAGCCCGCCGGCGTCGCGGGCCCCCTGGAGGTGCTGCACAAACGGCGGCATGGTTTCGGCCACGTTGGAGCCGAGCATCATGATGGTGCTGGCCGAGTCCAGGTCTTCCAGCGGGAACGGGAGGCCGCGGTCCAGGCCGAAGGCGCGCATCCCGGCGGCCGCGGCGGAGGACATGCAGAAGCGGCCGTTGTAGTCGATGCGTGAGGTGCCCAGGGCCAGGCGGGCGAACTTGCCCAGCATGTAGGCCTTCTCGTTGGTGAGGCCGCCGCCGCCGAAAACCCCGACGGCGTCCTTACCGTAGCGTGCCTGCGTGTCCTTCACGGCGGTGGTGACCAGCGCCAGGGCCTGGTCCCAGCCGATGGGGCGATGGACACCGTCGGCGCCCTTGAGCAGGGGTTCGGTGACCCGTCCGGGGTGGTTGAGGAGCGTGGCTGAGGTCCAGCCCTTGCGGCAGAGGCCACCCCGGTTGGTGGGGAAGTCCCGGCCGCTCACTTCGAGGAGGGGGGCCTTCAGGGTGGCGTCCGCAGCGGCCAGCGCTGCGGATTCAGCCGGCACGGGGACTGACCCCGGCTCGGAAGCCGGGGTCAGTACCGCTGGTGACGTGAGCGTCATGGCGCACTGCAGGGCGCAGTAAGGGCAGTGCGTGTCGGCGCTTTTGGTCATGTTAGACGTGTCCCATCGCATTTCGGTTGGCGTTGCGGATGTAGCAGAACCAGCAGACCGCCAGCATTACTGCATAGGCTCCGACGAATCCGTAGAAGGCCGGGGTGTAGGAACCGCTGGCCGTGTTGGAGGCGTTCAGGACCTGCGGGATGACGAAGCCGCCGTAGGCGCCGATGGCCGAGATCAGTCCGAGGGCCGATGACGCCAGCCGCTGGGTTTCAACCGTGCTGGCACCGGACTTCGCAGCCCGGCTGGACGTTGCGAAGATGATGGGGATCATCCGGTAGGTTGCGCCGTTGCCGAAGCCGCTGGCCGTGAAGAGCATCAGGAAGAGGACCAGGAACAGCCAGAAGTTCTTCAGCGGCAGGGTCCAGATCATGGTCAGGGTGATGACGGCCATGGCGGCGAACGCTGCGACAGTCATCCGGGCGCCGCCCATGCGGTCAGCCATGCGTCCGCCGTAGGGGCGGGCGAGTGAACCGACCAGCGGGCCGAGGAAGGCCAGCGAGAGTGCCACGGTGCCGACTCCGATGGAGGAGAACGCCGGGAAGTAGTCCTTGATGAGCTTGGGGAACACACCGGCGAAGCCGATGAACGAACCGAAGGTGCCGATGTACAGCAGCGCCATGATCCACAGGTGCGGTTCCTTCAGTGCTGCGACCGAGCCGGCCACGTCACCCTTGGCGCTGGTGAGGTTGTCCATGTACTTCCAGGCGCCGAAGGCGGCGATCAGGATGAAGGGGATCCACATCCAGCCGGCCATCGGCAGGTTGACGCTGCCGACAGCGAGCAGGGTGATCGCAATCGGGACGGCGAGCTGTGCGACGGCCGCACCCATGTTGCCGCCGGCGGCGTTCAGTCCGAGGGCCCAGCCCTTTTCCCGTGCCGGATAGAAGAACGTGATGTTGGCCATCGAGCTGGCGAAGTTGCCGCCGCCGAAGCCTGCAAGTGCTGCCACCAGCAGCATCACACCGAACGGTGTTTCCGGATTGGAGACGCAGAGTCCCAGGCCGACGGCGGGAATCAGGAGCAGGAGCGCGGACACGATGGTCCAGTTCCGGCCGCCGAAGCGGGGAACCATAAAGGTGTAAGGGATCCGGAGCGTGGCGCCTACCAGGCTGGGCATCGAGATCAGCCAGAAGATTTCCGAGGTGGTGAACGTGAAGCCGGCTGCCGGGAGCTGGACCACCACGATGGACCAGAGCTGCCACACCACGAAGCCGAGGAACTCGGCGAAGATGGACCAGTTCAGGTTGCGGCGGGCGATGGCCCGGCCAGCAGACTCCCACTGCTCTTTGTTCTCGGCGTTCCAGTTGGCGATCCAGCGGCCGGGACGGAATTCAAGGGCTGGGGCATCGGTTGTACCGGTGGAGGGCTGCGCGCTGGCTGATGAGGACACGCCTCCGTGCAGCGGGTCGTTGTCTATATCTACGGAATTGCCGGTACCGGCATTTGCGCTGCGGTCAACAGTCACGGTGGACCTCCTCATGGGGGATGTTGTTCTTCCACGGTAGAGAAGGCTCGTTTCATGGACGGTCGCGGTTTGTTAACGCGCTGTGACATTTGCCTATCGGCAGCCGGCCAGCGGCGTGAGGAGAGTTAACAGACCGAAGAGTGAGACATATGCCACAAGTCCGCATGGTGGACCTTTTGTCCATTGACTGGACGGCCGGAACTAATATTGAACTCTAACTACTGCATGCCGGACCTTACCGGGCCCGGCCGGTTCTCAGGAAAGTGTTCATATGTCATCTACGCAAACCACCGCGGAGCAAGGATCTCCCAAGGCGGTGAACTCACGCGGCCGCGTGATTGTGGCCAGCCTGATCGGCACCACCGTTGAGTTCTACGATTTCTACGTCTACGCGACCGCCGCCGTACTGGTCTTCCCGTCACTGTTCTTCCCCAACCAGAACGAGACCACCCAGCTGCTCAGCTCCTTCGCTGTCTTCGGAGTGGCCTTCGTGGCCCGCCCGCTGGGATCCATCGTCTTTGGCCACTTCGGCGACAAGTTCGGCCGCAAGGGCACCCTGGTGGCCTCGCTGCTGACCATGGGCATCGCCACGTTCCTGATCGGCTGCCTGCCCACGGCGCTTGTCCCGGGCTGGCAATTCTGGGCCCCGGCACTGCTGGTGGTCATGCGCTTCGCCCAGGGCCTGGCCCTTGGCGGCGAATGGAGCGGCGCGGCCCTGCTGGCCACCGAGAACGCTCCGGCCAACAAGCGCGCCATCTACGGCACGTTCCCGCAGCTGGGCGCGCCCATCGGCTTCATCATCGCCAATGTGATCTTCCTGGTGGCCAGCTACGCGCTGACGCCGGCCGACTTCCTGGCCTGGGGCTGGCGCGTGCCGTTCCTGCTCAGCGCGGTTATGGTGATCATCGGCCTCTACGTCCGCCTGAAGCTGATCGAAACGCCTGCCTTCACCAAGGTCCTCGAATCCAATGAGGTGGCCAAGCTGCCCCTGGCCCGGGTCTTCAAGACCAGCTGGCGTCCGCTGATTCTGGGCACGTTCATCATGCTCGCCACCTACGTGCTCTTCTACCTGATGACCACGTTCACGCTGACCTACGGGACCCGCGCGTCCACCCTGGATGCCGCCAAGGCTGCCGCCGAGAAGGCCGGCAAGCCGATGTCCGAGGCCGCCGCGGCCGCGTTTGTTCCCGGCCTGGGGTTCACCCGGAACGACTTTCTCTGGATGCTGATTGCCGGCGTCGTGTTCTTCGGCATCTTCACCCTGGTTTCCGGACCGCTGGCGGAGAAGTACGGCCGCCGCAAGATGCTGCTGGCCGTCACGGGTGGCATCTTCGTCTTCGGCCTCCTGTTCGTCCCGCTGTTCAGCGGCGGCTTCGTGGGCACCATGTCCCTGCTGGTCATCGGCTTCTCCCTGATGGGCCTCACATTCGGCCCCATGGGTGCGCTGCTGCCGGAACTGTTCCCCACCAATGTGCGCTACACGGGATCCGCCGTCAGCTACAACGTGTCCAGCATCCTGGGTGCTGCCGTGGCTCCGTTCATCGCCGTCGCGCTCTGGGAGCTGGCCGACGGCAGCCCGGTCCTGGTGGGTGTCTACTTGACCGCGATGTCGGTGCTGACGCTGATTGCGCTGTTCGTGAGCAAGGAAACCCGCGACCTGGACTACGAGAACAACGTAGCCTGACGCCCCGCCGTCGGGCGTTCCAGCCCGGTTGCTGACAGAAATGCCCGGCGTGTTCCCCGTTATTGCGGGGAGCGCGCCGGGCATTGCTGTGTGCGGGGCAGGCGCACCTGCGCAAGACACAGAGGAACGAACGACGACGGCGCTCGCCATCCGTCCGCAGGCTCAGTTGGCGTAGCGGTCCACGAAGTTGCGGAGGATCTTCATGGGCTCGGTGGCGGTGTACGTCCGCGCGTCCGCCATGAGTTCCTCGGCGGACTCCGGCGGGAAGTAGCCGGCGTGGCGGTAGATGTCTATCCGTGTGACCAGGCCCTCCGCGTCCAGTTCCGGGTGGAACTGTGTGGCGTACAGGTTCTGCTTGATGCGGAACATGTGGACGGGGCAGGCCTGGGAGGATGCCAGCAGCACTGCGTGGGAGGGCAAACTGGTGCAAGCCTCCTTATGCCCGGTGAAGGCGGTGAAACGCCGTGGCATCCCGTGCAGGAGCGGATCCGCGAGCCCGGCCTCCGTCAGCTCGATTTCCACGCCGCCCAGCTGTTCGCCGAAGGTCCTGTCGATCACGGCGCCCTGGTGCCTGCCAAGAGTCCCCACCCCGTAGCACGCGCCCAGGAACGGAAAGTCCTGGGCCACGATCCGGTCCAGCAGCCCGGCCAGTTCCCGCTCCACCCGGTGCTGGGTTTCGCTCTTGTGGTCTGCCGGATCGCTGGACGTGAAGGGACTGCCGCCCACAATCACCGCCGAGTAATCGTTCAGGTCCAGTTGCGGCAGGGGAGCGGCCTCAAGCCGGACACGCCTCAGCTGCGAAGAGGTCAGCCCGCCATACGTCAGGTACGCCTCATACTCTTCCTCGGCGGCGGCGTCTTCAGCCCGGGAGGCAAGGAGGAGGAAAGGCTTCACACGCTAAGTGTGCCTTCCACCCCAGCTCAACGCCAGAGGACGCAGCGCCAGCCTGCGGTTGGCGCCGGAGCACAGCCCCGGCGCCGAAGGCACGACTGCTGTCAGTGGCTGGCAGGCTGTGCGAAGGATCGCCGGGACTGCGGCTGCGCGGCCGGGTCTGCGTGGCGGTGGACCAGCTTCCAGTAGCCTTCTTCGCGCCGGAAGATGCTGGTCACACGGAGCGCGAATTCCTCTGGCGCTGCGGCGCTCTCCAGCCGGGCACGGAAGTGTTCCGTTTCCACCAGGTAGGCCGTGTCGCGTGCGGTGTAGGACGTGATGGTGTCGAACCCCAGCATCTCGCCGTCCTGGAACTGCCGGGACGCCTGGTCCAGCCGGGCCTCCACCTGGGCCCAGCCACGTGCGATGCCGCCGAACGGGTTGGCCAGCGTGACGTCGTCGAGCCTGGAATACAGGTCCTTGACGGCACCGGGATTCCCGCGGGTGATTTCCGGAACCGCCAGGTGGTAGCGGTCTACTTCTTCTTCAAAACTGGGTGCGAGCATGGGGTGCCTCCGGCAGGGTCTAGTCTTCGATCGTGGCGATGACGGCGCCGGCCGAAACCGTCTCACCGGCCACTGCGCTGAGTCCGATGATGATGCCGGAACGGTGCGCGGTCAGGGGCTGTTCCATCTTCATCGCTTCGAGAACCACCACCAGGTCACCCTCGGACACAACGTCGCCGTTGGCCACGGCAACCTTGACGATGGTGCCCTGCATTGGGGAGGTCAGCGCGTCGCCGCCGGCGGCCGCAGCCGCTCCGCCTGAACGGAGGCGTTTCTTGGACTTGTTGGACTTCGCGCCGGCGGCCGAACCCGCCCCGATCGAACCAAGGGAGGCCGGCAGGACAACCTCGAGGCGCTTGCCCCCCACTTCAACCACCACGCGCTGGCGTTCACCGGCGTCGCCACTGGCTTCAGCGGTTCCGTCCGGCGTCCAGGCGGGAATGTTGTTGACGAATTCGGTTTCAATCCAGCGAGTGTGGATGCTGAACGGCCCTTCCGCGGGCGCAAAAGCGGGGTCCGAAACAACGGCGAGGTCGAACGGGATAACAGTGGGGATGCCCCCCACCACCATTTCCTCCAGGGCGCGCCGCGAACGCTGCAGGGCCTGGGCACGTGTGGCGCCGGTGACGATCAGCTTGGAGAGCATCGAGTCGAAGTTGCCGCTGATGACATCGCCCTCCTCCACGCCGGAATCGATCCGGATGCCGGGGCCTGTGGGGTTCTTCAGGGTGGTGATGGTGCCGGGGGCGGGCATGAAGTTGCGGCCCGGGTCCTCGCCGGTGATGCGGAATTCGAACGAGTGGCCACGGACCTCGGGGTCGCCGTAGCCGAGCTCCTCGCCGCGCGCCAGCCGGAACTGTTCGCGGACCAGGTCGATACCCGTGACCTCTTCGGAGACGCAGTGCTCCACCTGGAGGCGGGTGTTGACCTCGAGGAAGGAGATGGTGCCGTCCTGGCCCACCAGGAACTCGCAGGTTCCGGCGCCGAGGTAACCGGCTTCCTTCAGGATGGCCTTGGAGGATTCGTAGAGGCGGCGGTTCTGCTCTTCGGTGAGGAACGGGGCAGGTGCTTCTTCAACGAGCTTCTGGTTGCGGCGCTGCAGCGAGCAGTCACGCGTGGAGATGACCACGACGTTGCCGTGGGCGTCCGCGAGGCACTGCGTTTCGACGTGGCGTGGGGCGTCCAGGAAGCGTTCGATGAAGCACTCGCCGCGGCCGAAGGCTGCAGTGGCCTCACGGACGGCAGACTCGAAGAGCTCCGGGATTTCTTCGCGGGTGCGGGCCACCTTGATACCGCGGCCGCCGCCGCCGAAGGCTGCCTTAATAGCCACGGGCAGGCCGAACTTGTCCACGAACTCGAGGATTTCCTCGGCGGACTGCACAGGATCGGCGGTGCCGGGGACCTGGGGTGCGCCCACTTTCTCCGCGATGTGGCGGGCCTGCACCTTGTCGCCGAGGGCCGAGATGGCCTCGGGGGACGGGCCGATCCAGGTGATGCCGGCCGCGATGACCTTGGCGGCGAACTCGGCGTTTTCGGCGAGGAAGCCGTAACCGGGGTGGATGCCGTCGGCACCGGACTGGCGGGCCACGTCAATGATCTTGTCCATCACCAGGTAGGACTCCGCGGCGGTGTTGCCACCGAGGGAGTAGGCTTCGTCGGCCAGCCTGGCATGGAGCGCGTCGCGGTCCGGATCGGCATAGACAGCCACGGAGGCAATGCCCTCGTCGCGTGCCGCGCGGATGATGCGCACTGCGATTTCGCCTCGGTTTGCGATCAGCACCTTGGTGAGGTTCGACTGCACGGGACTAGCGGACTGCTCCAAATTTGCTGACAAGGCGTCTCCTTCTTTCCTTCAGGGAGCCTAGCGCGATTTTGTGGGTTCCGCCGATATTACTTGCGGTTTCCGCGTGTAAACGGGCGCGGCTTTGTAGGGAACCTACAACTGGCCGTAAAATCGCCGCAATTATTCGGCGGACCACAGGTCCGTGATGCGTACGTTTGCGTGCCCGAGGAGGCCCCGCAGCGTGGAGACTGACAGCCCCACAACGGCGTGCGGGTCCCCGTCCACTTTCCGGATGAACGCGCCGCCCAGGCCGTCGATGGTGAAGGAGCCGGCGCAGTGCAGCGGTTCGCCCGTGGCGATGTACGCGTCGATCTCTTCCGGATCCATCTCCGTGAAGTGGACCTCGGCGGAGGCGACCGCCCCGAGCGTGGCGCCGGATCCTGGTGCCGTGCTGCCGCCGTCGGCCGCCCCATCCCCGGACTCATCGTCGGACTCGCCATCGGCCGCCGTCGCACGGCAGTCCACCAGCCAGTGCCCGGTGTGCAGGACCCCGCTGTTGCCGCTCATCCGCAGCATCCGTTCGCGGGCGACGGCGGCCGTGTACGGTTTGCCGTGCGCCTCGCCGTCGAACTCGAAGACGGAGTCGCAGCCGATGACCAGCGCGCCCTCCGCTTCCGGCAATGCGGCTACCGCCTCGGCCTTGGCGCGGGCCAGCAGCAGCGCGGTATCGTGCGGATCCGTGACGCCGTAGCGCGCCTGGACCGCATCCTCGTCCACGTCGGAGACCAGCACGGAGTGCCGGATACCGGCGTCGGCCAGGAGCTTGGTGCGGGCGGGGGACTGGGAGGCGAGGATGAGGCGGGTCACCGTTTCAGCCTAGTGGACGGGCTCGGTCAGCTTCTGCGGCTCGTTTTCGCGGCGTTCCAGCCGGGCGCCCTCCACGTCCACATCCGGCAGGATCCGGTCCAGCCACTTGGGCAGCCACCAGGTCTTTTCGCCCAGCAGGTACATCACGGCCGGCACGATGGTCATGCGGACCACAAACGCGTCCAGCAGCACACCGAAGGCCATGGCGAAGCCCAGCGGCCGGACCATGGTCAGGTGGCTGAAGATGAAGCCGGCGAACACGCTGACCATGATGATCGCGGCGGCGGTCACCACGGCGCCGGCATGACTGAAGCCGATGCGTACGGCCTTTTTGGCCGGGGCGCCATGCATATAGGACTCACGCATGCCGGACGCGATGAATACCTGGTAGTCCATCGCCAGGCCGAACAGCACACCGATCAGGATGATCGGCAGGAAGCTCAGGACAGCGCCGGGATTGGCGACGTCGAACACGCCACCCAGCCAGCCCCACTGGTAGACGGCCACCACCAGGCCGAACGCGGCGGCCAGGGACAGCAGGAAACCGCCGGTTGCCAGGAGGGGAACCACAATGGAGCGGAATACCAGCAGCAGCAGGATGAGGGAAAGCCCGACGACGATCGCCAGGTACGGCGGCAGGGCGTCACCGAGTTTTGTGGAGACGTCGATGTTGCCAGCGGTCTGCCCGGTCAGCCCGATGGTGACGCCTGTTTCGGCCTGGATCCGGGTGCCGCGTTCGCGGAGTTCGCTCACCACCTGCACCGTGCCGGCCTTGGCGGGCCCCTCTTCCGGGATGACTTGGAATACCGCGGTGCGGCGGTCTTCACTCAGTGCCACGGGCACTGTTGCCACCACGTTGTCCACGCCCCGGATCAGGTCCGCGACGTCATACTGCAGTTCCTGGGCCCGGGCTTCGTCAAGACCCGCCGGGAACTCGCCCACCACCACAATGGGGCCGGTGACGCCTTCGCCGAAGCTGCGGGCCGTGACGTCATAGGCCTGGAAGGCCTCGGAGTCCACCGGTTCGGAGCCGCCGTCGGGCAGTGCCAACTGGAGCTGTGCGGCGGGCAGGGCCAGCGTTCCCAGCAGGAGTACGCCGGCGACAAGCGCGACGACGGGGTGCCTGGTAACGAGGCCGCCCCAGCCCCGGGTGCTCTTTTCCTCATCCTTGGCCTGGTCGGCAACCTCGTGGCCGGCCTCGGCATTGTGGGCCTCGGCCTTGGCCCAGGCCCGCCGGGAAATGATGCGCCGGCCGATCAGGGACAGCATGGCGGGGGTCAGGGTGAGCGCCACCATGACGGCCACCGCGACGGTGCCTGCCGCTGCCAGGCCCATCACGCTCAGGAACGGCAACCCGGGCACCACCAGGGCGGCCAGGGCAATGATGACCGTCAGGCCGGCAAAAAGCACGGCGTTGCCGGACGTTCCGGTGGCGCGCGCCACCGATTCCTCGGGGTCCATGCCGGCCAGCAGCTGGGTCCGGTGCCGGTTGACGATGAACAGGGAGTAGTCAATGCCCACGGCGAGGCCAAGCATCAGCGCGAGCATGGGGGAGATGGAGCTCATCTCGAAGGCGCCGGACAGCGCGAACGTGATGCCCACCCCGACACCAACGCCGATGACGGCCATCAGCAGCGGCAGGCCCGCGGCAATGAGCGTCCCCAGCATCAGGATCAGGACCAGGGCCGCCACACCAATGCCGATGATTTCGGCCGTGCCGAAGAGTTCTGAAATGTCTTCGGTGATTTCCTTGCTGGCCAGCGCCGTCACACCCGCGGACGAAGTCTCATGCGCGATGTCCTGCACCTCCTGGCGCACCGCCGGGGTCAGGGCGTTGATGGAAGTGTTGAACTGCACCTGTACCACGGCAGCCTGGCCGTCCGCCGAGACAAACCGGATCCCGCCGGAAGCTTCCGACTGCCGCTTGCCCAGGTCCAGCTTGGCCTTGGCGGCCTCCCATTCCTGTGTGCCGGCGTCGAGCTGCGCCTGGCCCTGTGCCACGGCGGCCTTCTGTGCTCCGAGCCGGGCCTCGATCATGGTCGGGGTGGCGCCGCCGGCTGCGAGCTGCTGCTCCGCGCCGTTCAGCTGCGCTATCCCGGCGTCGAGCTCGGTACGTGAGGCATCCAGGCGGGCCTTGCCCGCGGCAAGCTGCTTCTCGCCGTCTGCGATGGCCTGCCCGGCCTGGTCCAGCTGGGCCTGCGTGGCGAAGGGATCCACCGTGGCCTTGACGTCAGGCAGGTCACCAAGCTTGGTGAGGGCAGCCGTGACGGCGGCGCGGCTGCCGTCAGTAAAGCCGCCTTCCGGGGCTTCAAAGACGATCGTGGCAGAGCCGCCCGACGCTGCCGGCAGTTCCTGCTTCAGCTTGTCCGCGATCCGCTGTGTCTCAGTGCCCGGAATCTGGAAGTTGTTGGACAGCGTGCCGTGGAAGGCGGCTACTGAGCCGCCGACGGCCACCAGCGCCGCGAGCCAGAGCGAAATGACCAGCCAGCGGTGGCGGTAGGAGAACTTGCCGAGGCGGGAGAGCAGCAGGGCCATGTCAGAGCCGTTCTTTGTTGAGGTGGGTAGTGGCGGTTGTGGACGTCGCGGAGGGGCTGGCTGCCGGAACGGGGCTGCCGAAGCCGGAGCCGAGGTGGCCCATGGCGTCAATGAGCAGCTGCCGCAGGACAGCGAGTGATGCGGGGGAGAGATCGGCGCCGCATCGGGCGAACCACACGTCCATGGCCGCCTTCCCGCACGAGATGACGGAGCCTGCGAGGGCGCGCAGGTACAGTTCGTCGACGACGGCGCCCGGGGTTCCGGCGAAGCGCTCCCGGGCCGCGCTGATGATCTCTTCGGTGCAGTGGTCCCACGCCTCAAGTTCGGACCGGGACAGGACCGCGTTGTCCTGGGTCAGGGTGAAGAGTTCAGCCAGCGGCGCCACCGTCATGGGGTCGGCCAGCTGCAT
This sequence comes from Arthrobacter sp. 4R501, assembly GCF_002929755.1. NCBI lineage: Bacteria > Bacillati > Actinomycetota > Actinomycetes > Micrococcales > Micrococcaceae > Arthrobacter > Arthrobacter sp. 4R501. Next base: position 234,626 of record NZ_PJIW01000004.1, read on the forward strand.
CAGGGCCGCGCGCGCCGATTCGAGGATGGGCTCGCCGGCGGGCCGCTGCCGGAACTGCTGAAGGGCGTTGTCCAGGAACCCGTGCGTCATGGAGGCCAGCGCGGCCTCGGTGCTGCTGAAGTAGTTGAAGAAGGTGCGGCGCGAGATCCCGGCTGATTCGGCGATGTCTTCCACCGTGAAATTCCCGGGTCCCTGGGCGCGCAGCAGGGTCAGGGCGGCATCGGTGATGGCCTGGCGGGTGGCGGCTTTGTTCAGCTCACGGCGCGAGAGAAGTTCGGGCATGAAATTACACTACGTGCAAGTTTGCACGCCGCGCAAGTTGATTCACAGGAAGATGAAAGGTTCCCGACAGCTGAGCCTGAACCTGCCGCCGAAGACTGGAAGAGTCCCGTCTGGGACATCTTCACCAGCCGTCACCGGACGGCAGATCCAGGAGACAAGAATGGTACGCACAAAGAGAATTGCCCTTGGCCTCACGGCCACCGCGCTGGCCCTTGGCGCCGGGATCGGCGTCGCCGGCATGGCGTCCGCAACCACGACGCCGACGCCCACCCCCAGCGCCAGCTCAAGCGCCTCAGCCGACGGGAGCACCGGCACTGCCCCAGCTGAAGGGAAGGGCATGCGGGGTGGCCATGGCCACGGCGGCTTCCGCGGCGTGGACGCCGCGGCACTGGCTACCAAGCTCGGGGTGGACGAGGCCAAGGTGACGGATGCGCTGAAGGCATTCCGTGATGCCAACAAGCCAGCCACCCCGCCGGCTGAAGAAACCAGGCCGGACCCCGCCGCGAAGCAGGCTGAACTCGCGAAGTCCCTCGCGGCGACGCTCGGCATCGACGAGGCCAAGGTCACGGCGGCGCTTGAAGAGCTGCGCACCGCCGAACAGGCAGATCGCGCCGCGGCTCTGAAGGCGCGCCTGGACCAGGCCGTCACCGACGGCAAGCTGACCCAGGCCGAGGCCGACGCCGTGACCAAGGCGGTCCAGAATGGAGTCATCGGAGGTGGCGGCCGCTAACAAGAGGCCGGGCTGAGCGAATCCCGGCACAGAAAAGGAGAAGTCCCCGGGAGCACTTCCCGGGGACTTCTCCTGTTGCTGTTCGAGCTGTGGGTCAGGCCTTCGCGTCGGCCAGTTCGCGTCCGGCTTCCGGAGAGTCAGTACCTCCGGCGATGGCGGAAGGATCCGCGGCGGAGGAGTCGGCGTCGTCGTCCACAAACGGAGTGCCGTTGCGGGGTGCGTTGTAGAGCGCCTCGTCGAGCATGCCCTGCCGTTTGGCCACGATGGTGGGGACCAGTGCCTGGCCCGCGACGTTGACCGCGGTGCGGCCCATGTCCAGGATGGGATCGATCGCCAGCAGGAGTCCGACGCCGGCCAGGGGCAGCCCCAGCGTGGAGAGCGTCAGGGTGAGCATTACGACTGCGCCGGTGGTGCCGGCCGTTGCGGCGGAACCGAGGACCGAGACGAGGGCGATGAGCAGGTAGTGGCTGGCTTCCAGCTGGACGCCGAAGAACTGGGCCACAAAGATGGCGGAGATCGCGGGGTAGATCGCCGCGCAGCCGTCCATTTTCGTGGTGGCGCCCAGGGGTACGGCAAAGGAAGCGTAGGCGCGGGGAACGCCCAGGCTGCGCTCGGTGACGCGCTGGGTCAGCGGCAGGGTTCCGATCGAGGAGCGGGACACAAACGCGAGCTGCACGGCGGGCCATACGCCGGAGAAGTACTGCTTCACGGACAGGCCGTGCGAGCGGATCAGCGTCGGGTAAACCACAAACAGCACCAGGGCCAGGCCCACATAGATGGCGAACGTGAACTTGCCGAGCGCGCCGATGGTGTCCCAGCCGTACACGGCCGCGGCGTTGCCGATCAGGCCCACCGTGCCGAGCGGGGCGATGCGGATGATCCACCAGAGGACCTTCTGGATAACGGCCAGCGCCGACGCGTTGAGGTTCAGGAACGGCTCGGCAGCCTTGCCGACCTTGAGGGCGGCGACGCCGACAGCGATGGCAATCACCAGGATCTGGAGCACGTTGAAGCTGATGGAGGTGCTGACTGTGGTGGCCGCGGTGGCACTTTCAGTCACGGTGGAGCTGGCACCCAGTCCGAGGAAGTTCTTGGGGAACAGTCCGATCAGGAAGGACCACCAGTCACCGGACTTGCCGGCGTACTTGGCCTCCTGGGTGATGCCGGTGTTGGCGCCGGGCTGCAGGAGCACGCCGAGGCCGATGCCGATCACGACAGCGATCAGGGACGTGATGGCGAACCACAGCAGGGTGTTCCAGGCCAGCTTGGCGGCGTTGGAGACTTGGCGCAGGTTCGAGATCGAGCTCACCACGGCGGTGAAGATCAGCGGAACCACCGCAGTCTGCAGCAGTGAAACGTAGCTGGAGCCGATGGTCTGCAGCGTGGCGCCGAGGCCGTTGGGCTCTGCCTTGGTGCTGCCCGTGTACTTGGCCAGCAGGCCGAGGCCCAGGCCCACAATGAGGGCGGCGATGATCTGGAAACCGAACGAGCTGGCCCACTTGGGCAGCTGGAAGCCGGTCTTTCCTGCGGATTCGGGGGTGCGGGTTTGAGTGCTCACCAGAACACGCTAGGCCCGGGTTTCTTATCACGGTGAACAGATGTTGAGAAATGTTACGCCGCCAACCGAGCTATGGAGGCGCGGAATCCCCGTAAATCCGGCGCCGATCAAGGTAATTGTGAAGTTATTCCCAGCCCGGATGTGGCAAACGTCTCGCCATTTTACGACCGGGAGGGGAGGCACCCGGCAGCGTGCGTCAAAGCGACGAAGTGGGCCCACGCCGGCAGGGTCCCCTGGCCGAGCTTGCGAGGTTAGGGAGCCGGTGGGGCGCAGCACGCCGAGGGTGTCTGCCCTCCCGGGCGGACGACGACACTTACGAAAGCAGCGCCCGGCGGAGGGTATCGAGCCCTACGGAGCCGATGTTCAGTGCTCGCGTGTGGAAGGCCTTGAGGTCGAATCCGGGCCGGGTTTCGAGGTCGGCCCGGATCTGTTCCCAGAGGCGCTGTCCCACTTTGTAGGACGGGGCCTGGCCGGGCCAGCCGAGGTAGCGGGTGAATTCGAATTTGAGCTGGCCTTCGCTGATGGGCAGGTTCTCCTTGAGGAAGTCGTAGCCCGCCTCCGGGGTCCATGTTCCGCTGCCCCAGCGTTCGGGGATCTCCAGTTCCAGGTGGACGCCGATGTCGAACACCACGCGCGCCGCCCGCATCCGCTGCATGTCCAGCATGCCCATGTGGTCGCCGGGATCGGCCAGGTAGCCGAGTTCCTGCATAAGCTTTTCGGCGTATAGGGCCCAGCCCTCGCCGTGGCCGGAGGTCCAGCAGATGTTCCGCCGCCACTTGTTCAGGAGTTCCCGCCGGTAGGTGGCGGTGGCTACCTGCAGGTGGTGGCCGGGGACGCCTTCATGGAAGACCGTGGTGGTTTCGGCCCAGGTGGTGAAGGTGTCTTCGCCGGCGGGAACTGACCACCACATCCGGCCGGGACGGCTGAAGTCATCGGAGGGGCCCGTGTAGTAAATTCCGCCCTCGTCGGTCGGGGCGATGAGGCATTCGAGCTTCTTCATCACGTCCGGGATTTCGAAGTGCACGCCGGCAAGCTCGGCAACTGCCTTGTCCGAGAGTTCCTGCATCCACGCCTTGAGGGCCTCCGTGCCCTTGAGTTGGCGGGCGGGGTCGTTGTTGAGGACGTCCTTGGCTTCCTCGATGCTGGCCCCTTGCTTGATGGTGGACGCGACTTTTTCCTGCTCGGCGATGAGCCGGTCGAGTTCCTGGACTCCCCATGCGTAGGTCTCTTCGAGGTCGACGGCGGCGCCCAAGAAGGAGCGCGAGGCCAGTGCGTAGCGTTCCCGGCCGACGGCGTCCTGCTGCGGGGCGGCAGGCAGAAGTTCCGTGCGGAGGAACTCCCCGAGCTCCCGGTAGGCACCCCGGGCGGCGGCAGCACCGGCGTCGAGCTTTCCCTGCGTTTCGCCCGGCAGGGGACCGTCGGCAGTCCGGGCCCCGGCGGCGAGCTTGGCGAAGAAGCCGTCTTCGGCGGCGTATTTGGTGGTCTGCTCGATGACGATGGAGACCTGGCGTTCGGACGCGACCTTGCCCGCGTCCCGTGCCTGGCGCAGTGATTCGGTGTAGCCGCGGAGTGCGCCGGGGACGTTCAGGGCGCGGCCGGCGATGTGTTCCCAGTGCTCAGCGGTTTCTGTGGGCATCAGGTCGAAAATGGCCCGGATGTCCTGTGCGGGGGAGGCGATGTTGTTCAGCTCCGCCTCGTCCCAGCCCGATTCGTGGATTTCCAGCTGGAGGCCCAGCCGTTCCCGCATCGCGTCGAGGGTGACGGCGTCAACGTCGTCCTGCGGCGTCAGGCCGTCCAGCGCAGCAAGGGCCTTTCGGGCTTCCGCTGCGAAACCGGCGATGCCGGCGGGGGAGTAATCCGGGTACTCAGTCTCGTGCCCCGGCAGCCCCAGCGTGGTGGCAAGCGCCGGGTTCAGGCGGATGAGTGTGTCGGTATAGTCATCCGCCACGGCATCGATGGCGGAGTGCGGACGGGCGGCGGGGGCGGCTTCGGTAGTCACCCCACGAGCCTAACCCCGGCTCCGTCTCCAGGCGCCGGGACCCGGCGTCGGGGCGAGCCGCAGCTGCTGGCGGCGCACCCAGTCGCGGGCGGTGGGCTTCCCGTCGGCCACGGCGTCCGCGCTGCCCAGGGAAAGCACGACGGCGGTCAGCGCCGCGAGTTCCTCGGCCGATGGTTGCCCTTTGACTACAGAAAGCACGGGGGCATCGGCGGGCGCGTTGGTTTCTACAGGCTCAACCAACGGGGCTCCGACCAGCGGATTTTTCGCGATCACAGCGGGATGTTCCCGTGCTTCTTGGTGGGCAGGCTCGCCCGCTTGTCGCGGAGGGCGCGGAGGCCCCTGATGATCTGGCCGCGGGTATCGGACGGTGCGATGACCGCGTCCACGTAGCCCAGCTGGGCGGCCTGGTAGGGGTTCAGCAACTCTTCTTCGTACTGGCGGATGACCTCGGCGCGCCGGGCCTCAACGTCCCCGCCGGCCTCGGCAACGGCGGCCAGGTCGCGGCGGTACAGGATGTTGACGGCGCCCTGGGCGCCCATCACGCCGATCTGCGCCGTGGGCCACGCCAGGTTCAGGTCCGCGCCGAGCTTCTTGGAGCCCATCACGATGTACGCTCCGCCGTAAGCCTTGCGGGTGATGACCGTCAGCTTGGGGACGGTGGCTTCGGCGTAGGCGTACAGCAGCTTGGCGCCGCGGCGGATGATGCCCTGGAACTCCTGGTCCTTGCCGGGCAGGAAGCCGGGCACATCCACCAGGGTGATGATGGGGACGTTGAACGCATCGCAGTTCCGGACAAAGCGGGCGGCCTTTTCCGAGGCGGCAATGTCCAGCGTGCCGGCGAACTGCAGCGGCTGGTTGGCCACGATCCCCACGGTGTGTCCCTCAACCCGGCCGTAGCCGATCATCACGTTGGGGGCATACAGGGACTGCATCTCCAGGAAGTGTGCGTCGTCAACGATCTGCTCGATGACGGTGCGCATGTCGTACGGCTGGTTGGCCGAGTCGGGGACGAGCGTGTCCAGGGCGAGGTCGTCGTCGTTGATCTCCAGCTCCTGCTGGTGCTCCAGCACCGGGGCCTCTGCGAGGTTGTTGGACGGCAGGAAGTCCAGCAGCTCGCGGACGAACTCGATGGCATCGGCTTCGTCGGAGGCGAGGTACGTGGAGGTGCCTGTGTTGGCATTGTGCTGGCGGGCGCCGCCGAGGGTTTCCATGTCCACGTCTTCGCCGGTGACGGTCTTGATGACGTCCGGTCCCGTGATGAACATGTGCGAGGTCTTGTCCACCATCACCACGTAGTCCGTGAGGGCGGGGGAGTAGGCCGCGCCGCCGGCGGACGGTCCCATGATGAGCGAAATCTGCGGCACCACGCCGGATGCGTGGACGTTGTTGCGGAAGATGTCGGCAAACATGGCCAGCGAGGCCACACCTTCCTGGATGCGGGCACCGCCGCCGTCGAGGATGCCCACTACGGGGCAGCCGTTGCGCAGGGCAAATTCCTGCACCTTGACGATCTTCTCGCCGTTGACCTGGCTCAACGATCCGCCATAAACCGAGAAGTCCTGGCTGTAGACGGCAACGGGACGCCCGTCCACGGTGCCGTAGCCCGAGACCAGCCCGTCGCCGAGCGGCTTCTTCTTTTCCATGCCGAAGGCGGTGGAGCGGTGCACGGCCAGCGCGTCAAGCTCCACAAATGAACCTTCGTCCAGCAGGAGGTCCACGCGCTCGCGGGCGGTGTTCTTGCCGCGGCTGTGCTGCTTTTCGATGGCTTCGGGGCCGGAGGGTTGTTCTGCACGGGCCTGGCGGTCGCGGAAATCGGCGATCTTTCCCGCTGTCGTTGTCAGATCGTGGCTCATCAAGTGTCTCCGGCTCTGTAGCAGATTGGTGCTGTAACAATGTGGTGCTGCGTGCGGTGGTAAAGGCAGGTCAGGTGCGGGATTTAAGTAGATTCCACACAAAAGACGAACCCTGCTGGCTAGTCTAATGACGCATCTGCGTGGGACGACTGTAGAAAACCTACAATTTTCCGCACTTTCCAGCGGTCAGCACTATGTTACTTGCCAGTAACATAGCTCGGCTACAGTGGAGCCATGACTTCCAGCAACGACGCAAGGTCCACTGCCGCAGGGCCCTACCAGGCCACCGGGTCCCTTCGGGGCCGCACCATTCTGATGTCCGGCGGCAGCCGCGGCATCGGGCTGGCCATTGCCACCCGGGCGGCACAGGACGGTGCCAATATTGTCCTGATGGCCAAGACCGGACAGCCCCACGCCAAGCTGGCAGGCACCGTCTTCAGCGCCGCCGAGCAGGTGGAGGCCGCCGGGGGCCACGCCCTGGCAATCGTCGGTGATGTGCGCAGCGACGAAGACGTCGCAGGAGCCGTGGCGGCCGCCGTCGAACGCTTCGGCGGGATCGACATCGTGCTTAACAATGCATCCGCGATCGATCTCTCCACCACCGACGACGTGGACATGAAACGCTACGACCTGATGCAGGACATCAATGTCCGCGGCACGTTCCTGCTGTCCAAGCTGTCACTGCCCGCCCTCCGCAAATCGGCCCACGCACACATCCTGACGCTGTCGCCGCCCCTGAACCTTGACCCCCACTGGGCAGGCAGGCACCTGGCCTACACCATGGCCAAATACGGGATGAGCCTCACCACGCTGGGCCTTGCCGAAGAACTCAAGGCCGACGGAATCAACGTCAACTCGCTCTGGCCGTGCACCCTCATCGATACCGCGGCCATCCGGAACATGCCCGGTGGCGAGGAGATCGTCCAGGCCGCGCGCGGACCACAGATCATGGCCGACGCAGCCCACGCCGTCCTCACCGGCGGCAACCTGGCCGGCGCCGGTGCACCCAGCGGAAACTTCTACACGGACGAACAGGTGCTCCGCGCGGCGGGTGTCACCGACTTCCGTCCGTACAGCCTCGGGGCCGCGGAGGATCGCCTGGTTCCGGACATATTCCTCTGAGCCGCGGGTTCCAGTCATGTGGCTGTGGGAACCGCCAGCGGCGGCGCCTGAGTCGATAGGATTCAACCATGGATGACTCACACACCCCAGGAAATCCGTTGGATCGTGGAGCCTTGGCGGACCAGGATTTCCTGGCGGCCACAGGCATCGCCAAGGTGGTGGTGGTGGACTCCACCGGTTCCACCAACGCGGACCTCCTGCGCTCGGTGACGGTTGAGCCAAAGGAGTGGCCGGACCTGTCAGTGCTGACGGCCGAGTACCAGACCGCCGCCCGCGGACGCCTGGACCGGCGGTGGGAAGCGCCGCCGCTGAGCTCGGTGTCGGTGTCCCTGGTCCTGCGGCCCGCCAATGCCGAAGGCAGGCCCCTGCCCACGCACACGTATTCATGGCTGTCACTGCTGGGCGCGCTGGCGCTGCGGGAGACGCTTCTTGAGACCGCGGGCATTCCGGCCGAGCTCAAATGGCCCAATGACGTCCTGGTCCGTGACCGCAAGATCGCCGGGATCCTGGCCCAGCTGGGGCCCATGGGGGACGGCTCTGTTCCTCCGGTCATTTTGGGGACCGGCCTGAACGTGACTTTGACCGCGTCGGAACTCCCTGTGCCCACAGCGACGTCGGTTGCCCTGGAAGAACCGCTGACTGTTGATCGGACCGTGCTGCTCAAGAGCTACCTCGCCCATTTCGCCGTGCTCTACCGCAGCTTCTGCAATGCCGACGGCGACCCCACCGCCGGGATTGCCGGCGGCCCTTCGCTCCACAAACGGGTGGAGTCCGCCATGGTGACACTGGGCAAGCAAGTGCGCGCGCAGCTGCCCGGTGACCACGAGATCATCGGGCACGCTTCGAGGCTGGACGAGTACGGCTCACTGCTGGTGGTGGACAAGGACCGCCGCGAGCATGTGGTCACCGCCGGCGATGTTGTCCACCTGCGCCCGTGGACCCCGCCGGGCCAGGGCGCTGAAAGCGGCTATGCGTAAAGGCCTCGTGCCGGGCGAGCAGGTCATTACAATCACCCGCCCGCAGCCGAGGAAGCTGGCCGGCCCGGCCGCAGCCTTCATTGCGGCACCTGCCGCTGCAGCTTTTGCCAGTGCCTGGACCGTGCGGGGTGAGGCTACGCGGCTGGTGCCGGTGGCTTCCGCCGACTGGACACCGTGGATCGTCCTGGCATGCGTCCTGGCCGCTGCGTGGATATGGTTGGCATATTGCCTGCCTCGGCTGCTGCGGTGGCAGGCAACCCGGTACATCCTCACGAGCCGGCGGATTGTTGCCCGCTACGGCATGATGCGGCGCCGGGACGAGCAGGTCAACCTCGCGTCGATCCGCAACGTGACGGTCCACCAGTCGGTGCTGCAGCGCATATTGCGCTCCGGGAATATATCCTTGGAAACCGGGTATGAAGGTGTGGTGAACATCCAGGACGTCCCGGAAGCAGTACGGTTCCGGGACTTCGTGCTGGATGCGATTGACGAACTGCCTGTGGGCGGGGACCCGGGGACTGATGAGATATCGGATTACACAGACGAAGCGTTGCCGTGGGAGTTGAGAGAAGGTGGAGACGATGAACGATGAGGACCAGCGGGACGAAGCGGACCTGCCGGCTCCCGCCGTGCCCGAAACTGCCCACCCAGCGACAGGCACACTCTCTCCGGAACGAGTGGCTGCCAAGGCTCTAGAGACCCGGCTGTTGGGCGGCGAACGGAAGCTGCGGCGCCGTGAGGTGGCCGCCGGGGCAGGTCTGTCCCTCCTTTCGGCCCGGAAGCTCTGGCGTGCCCTCGGCTTCCCGAACTTCGGCGACGAAGACGTCGCCTTCACCGAACGGGATCAGGCTGCGCTGTCCACCGTGGTTGACTTGGTCCGCACCGGGGTACTGACCGAAGAGGCCGCCATCTCCGTGACCCGGTCCATCGGGCAGATGACAGACCGCATGGTGGTCTGGCAGATCGAGGCCTTGGTGGAGGACATGGTCCACGAGCAGGGCGTCACGGACGCTGTGGCGCGCAAACGCTTGGTGAAGGAACTGCCCTCCTTGCTGGACGCCCTGGAGGAGATGCTGGTCTATTCGTGGCGGCGGCAACTCAATGCCGGCGTGCAACGCCTGGCCGTGCGCGCCGAGGCCGGCCTGCAAGCCAGCGAAGAAGGCCGCGACGGCGATGAGGACGATGCCCCCCTGCCGCTGGCCCGCGCCGTTGGTTTTGCTGATCTGGTTTCCTATACGAGCCTCTCCCGCCGGATGAATGAAAAGACCCTCGCCCGGCTGGTCCAGCGCTTTGAAAACAAATGCGCCGAGATCATTTCCGTTGGCGGCGGGCGGCTGGTCAAGACGGTAGGCGACGAAGTCCTGTATATCGCGGAAACTCCGGCTGCCGGAGCCGAGATCTCGCTTGCCCTGGCACAGGCGTTCACCGAAGACGAGATCCTGCCGGAAGCGCGGGTGGCGATGGTCTGGGGCAGGATCCTGTCCCGGCTGGGGGACATCTACGGCCCCACGGTCAACCTCGCCGCCCGGCTCACCACGCTGGCGGATCCGGGAACGGTCCTGATCGACTCCATGACTGCTTCCGCGCTGGACCAGGACAAGCGCTTCATTCTCGTTCCGCAACCCGCTGAAAATGTCCGTGGCTTCGGCGAAATCCATCCCGTACTCCTGGCACGCGGACAAGGAAAAGGCCTGGTCCTCGACTAGCCGTTTACCGTCCCCGGCCATGAACTTCGCCCAATGGCTTGCGAAACAAATCCGCGTGCCACAAAATCCGCGCGCAGGAAGAGGCTCCGCTTCGGACGCTACATCGTGGCGTCGCCCAAGAAACTGGGACGGTACGGGGAGCCATGGAATACCCCATTGCTGAGCGTCAGGGACGTGTTTGTTCTGACCTGCGGGTTTATCCAGTTGTTGGCGTATCGCGCTATAGTCGACCCTGGCGGCGGCCAGTCGCGCAGCACTAGGGGAGCGCTCCCCATCGCGGCAGCAGCCATGCTTCGGTAGGCTGACGCTGGGAACAGAGAGCCCGGTATCGGGTCTTTGGAGGGGCCGCACTGGGGGCCGCGACACAATTGAGGGATTAGTAACGCTGTGACATCACTGCTGGGGAAGTTCGGTCTCAAGAAGCGCCACAACAAGATCGTTACGGGTTCGGCCTTTGCCGCGGCCGGCGCTGTGCTGGTCGCCGGTGCGATCATCTATCCGGGGTTTAAGACCACTGAGGTGGAGTTGAACGACGGCGGCGTGTGGGTAGTCTCCAAATCCAAGAATGCCGTGGGCCGGTTGAATTATCCCTCGCGGGTTTTGGATGGTGCGGTGACGCCGGCGAGTACCACCTTCGATATTCTCCAGAATGCCGGGGATGTGTTTGTAGATGATGAGACGGGTTCGACGTTGAACCAGGTTTCTCCTGCGAACATGCGCCTGGGTGGGGACAAGCAGCTGCCGGGTTCGGCGGATGTGAGCTTCGGTGCCAGCGTGATCTCAGTAACGGACGCCGCATCGGGGAAGGTCTGGGCGGTGTCGCCGTCCACGGTAAATGGTTTTGACCAGGAAGCCTCCGAACCTGTGATGGTTGGCTCCGAAGGCCTGGTCTCCGCAGTCGGTACCGATGACCGGATCTACAGTGCCGATCCCAAGTCGGGCGCGGTGACTGTCACGGAGGTGGACGCTAACGGTGAAGTGGTGTCCACCGATTCGAGTACGTGGGGTGAGTTGAAGGGTGCAGGGGACCTGCAGATCACGGTGGTGGGGGATAAGCCGGTGGTGTTGGATGCTGCTGCGGGGAAGTTGTTCCTGCCGGGCGGTAATCGGCTGCAGTTGGAGAATGCGCGGGATGCGAAGCTGCAGCAGGGCGGTCCGGCGAGTGATTTTGTGGCGGTGTCGACGCAGAAGGCGTTGTTGAAGCAGCCGCTGGATGGTTCCACGGCGAAGACGGTGACCTTTGATGGTGAGGGTGTGCCGGCGGCTCCGGTGCAGTTGGCCGGGTGTGTGCATGCTGCGTGGTCCGGGGCGAACAAGTACGTCCGTGACTGTGCCAATGATGCTGATGATAAGAACGTGGACGTGCCCAAGGCGAGTGCGTCGCCGTCGTACGTTTTCCGGGTGAACCGGGACCTGGTGGTCCTGAACGATGTGAACTCGGGGAATGTGTGGCTGGTGAACCAGAACATGCAGCTGGTGAACAACTGGGACGACGTTGTTCCTCCTAAGAACGAATCCGATGAGCAGGACCAGGAATCGGCGGACAACAACACCATCAACGTCCTGCCGGACCGCACCAAACCGAACCGGCCGCCGGAAACCAAACCGGACACCCTGGGCGTTCGTCCGGGGCGGACCACCATCCTCAGCGTCCTGGACAACGATTCTGATCCCGACGGCGACGTCCTGACCGCCGCCGTCGGCGATTCCGGGCCCAAAGCCGGAACGCTGGAAAGCATCTACGGCGGCACCGCCTTCCAGATCTCCGTTCCCGCGGACGCCAGGCCCGGCGCCGAGACGTTCAGCTACAACGCCGCCGACGGCCGGGGACTTTCAGCAGGCGGACAGGTCAGTCTCAACGTGGTGGGACCGGATGAAAATAAGGCGCCTGTCTTCAAGCGCGGCGGAGACTCCACCACCATGCTGGTGGAACAGGGCAAAACCGTCAGCCAGAACATCCTCACCGACTGGGTTGATCCCGACGGCGACGACCTGGTCCTGCTGGAGGCCAAGGCAGACAACGACCAGGACCAGGTCAAGGTACGCCGAGACGGCCTGCTCACGTTCCAGGACTCCGGAGCCACCGCCGGCAAGAAAAACGTGGAAGTCACCATTTGGGACGGCCGGGCAACGGTCACCGGGAAAGTCGTGGTGAACGTCCAGCCGCCGGGTGCGCTGGCGCCGGTGGTCAACGCCGATCACGTCACTGCCGTGGTGGGCCAGGACCTGGTGATCGCGCCCCTGAAAAACGACGTCGATCCCAACGGCGGCGCCCTCCGCCTGGCACAGGTGGAGGCCAACGGTCCTGCCGAACTGGGCCCCGTCACCGACGGCGGTACTTTCACGTTCCGCAGCTCCACTCCCGGTCCCGTGTACCTGACCTACATCGCCAGCAACGGCCCGCAGAGCAGCCAGGGCCTGATCCGGGTTGATGTGGAGTCCGGCAAGGACGCCGGTGACCCCGTGGCCGTGCATGACGTTGCGCTGATGCCCACCGGAGGCAGCGTGCTGCTGGACCCGCTGGCCAATGACTCGGATCCTTCCGGCGGCGTGCTGGTGCTGCAGTCCGTGAAACTCCCGGACAACACCACGGCCTCGGTCAGCGTGATAGACCACAGCGTCCTGCGCATCACCGATGTGCTGGGCACCAAGGACCCGTTCCTTTTTGAATACACCATGTCCAACGGCAGGAAATCAGCCACCGGCAGCGTCTCCGTGGTCCCCGTGCCGGCCCCCGCCGTCGTCGAGGCCCCCCAGCCCAAACCCGACGAAGTGAACGTCCGGGTCAACGACGTCGTCACCATCCCGGTGCTGGACAACGACACGCACCCGCAGGGCCTGGAACTGAGCGTGGACCCCGTCCTGCCGCAAGCCGTGGACGAACTGGACGGCAAGAGCTTCGTCTCGGAAAACACCCTGCGCTTCATCGCCGGGCCGCAGCCCAAGACGGTGCGAGCCATCTATAATGCCGTGGACCCGCAGGGGCAGAAGAGCGCCGCCGCCGTCACCATCCACATCCTTCCCTTGGAGGGGGCCGAGAATTCGAGGCCGCAGCCTCAGAATCTCACCGCCCGTGTGGTTGCCGCCGGTTCGGTCCGCATCCCGGTTCCCCTGGACGGCATTGATCCCGACGGCGACTCCGTTCAGCTGACCGGTATCGACAGCACCCCGGCCATGGGAACCGCCACCGTGGGCAGCAACTTCATCGACTTCACCGCGGCCGGCGACGGCGCCGGCACGGATACGTTCCGCTACAAGGTGGTTGACCGCCAGGGCGCCGTCAACACCGGGACCGTGACGGTGGGTATCGCCCCCCGTGGCGAAACGAACCAGAACCCCACCCCCGTGGATGACGAGGTGAAGGTCCGGCCGGGACGGCAGATCGCTGTCGACGCCACCGGCAACGACACCGATCCGGACGGCGACATCATCCGCATCCTCACGGACGGTATTGAGGCCAACGACGCCCTCCAGGCCACCGTCAGCAGGACCAGCGGCCGCATCATCCTGACTGCTCCCGGTGCTGCCGGGACGGTCAACGTCCGGTACACCATCGCCGACGACCGCGATGCCACCGCCCAAGCCACCATCCGCGTGGTGGTGGACAACGAGGTTCCTCTGAAGGCGCCCATTGCCCGCGACGACCGGGTCACCTCGGCCCAGGCGATGGGCAAGACTGCCGTGGACGTGCCGGTCCTCAAGAACGATGAAGACCCTGACGGCGTCGGCGAGAACCTCAAGCTCAGCACCGAGTCCCTCACCGCACGCCCGGGGCCTGACGGCACCATGCTCGTAGACCTGACCGAACAGCCGCAGCTGATTCCGTACACCGTCGAAGACGTGGACGGCCAGAAGTCCACAGCCATCATCTGGGCGCCGGGGCTCGGACAGCAGGTTCCCACCCTCGCCAAAGACGAGGTTATTGAGGTCATCGCCGGACAATCCGTAAACATTGACCTCAAGGAATGGGTCAAGGTCCGGGAAAGCCGATCGCCTCGATTAACACAGACTGACCGGATCAAGCTCATCGGTTCAGACGGCAGCAACCCGGTTTCCGGTGACGGAACCGCGCTGAAATACACGGCCGGCGTTGACTACGTGGGCCCGGGCTCGCTGAGCTTTGAGGTTACCGACGGCACCGGGCCGGATGATCCTGCAGGGCTGAAATCCACCCTGAGCATCCGCACAAAGGTGCTGCCTGATCCCAACCGCAACAACCCGCCGGAACTCCTGGGCGCGAACGTTGACGTGCCGAAGGGCGATAGCGCCACCCTTGACCTGGGCAAACTGACCGCTGATCCGGACCGTGACGACCTCGAGAACATGAAGTACGAAGTCGTGGGCGGCAGCCCGGCCGGCTTCAACACAAGCATCGAGGGCAAGATCCTGAAGGTCTCCGCCGCTGATTCCAGCGGCACCGGCACCACCGGTGCGGTCCAGATCAAGGCCAAGGACTCCCGCGGGCTGGAGGCAACGGCCACCTACCAGCTGGCTGTCACGGCCTCCAACCGGCCCAAACCAGTGGCCAACGATGACCTGGAGCCGAACGCGGCCGCCGGGAAGCCGGTCACCGTGAAGGTGCTGGCCAACGACTCAAATCCGTTCCCCGAAACTGCGTTGAAGATTATTTCGGCATCAACCGAGACGGGCCAGGGCGGCGCAACGGTGTCCGGGGACTCGGTAACGGTGACGCCGTCGTCCGGTTTCACCGGGACCATGGTGGTTGCCTATACCGTGGCAGACAAGACGGGAGACGATTCCCGCAATGCCACGGCGCGAATCCGGCTTACCGTCAAGGACAAGCCCCTGGCGCCGACTACCCCGCAGGCGCAAAGCGTTGGCGACAAGACCGCCCTGCTCAACTGGTCTGCCCCGGCAGACCGCGGTGCGCCCATTACCAAGTACACGGTCTACGGCGAATCGGGCTTCAGGCAGGACTGTCCGGCGAACACCTGCACGTTGACCGGGCTGGTCAACAACACGAAGTACCACTTCGAGGTCACCGCTACCAACGAGTTCGGCGAATCTGAACGTTCCCCGGCCTCCGCCGAGGTCCGCCCGGACGTCAAGCCGGACACGCCCCTGGCGCCGACCCTGAAGTTCGGTGACAAGCAGCTTTCCGTGAACTGGGTGGCACCGGCCAGCAAGGGATCGCCCGTCAAGTCATACGATCTGGAAATTTCGCCGGCCCCACCGGGACAGAACGCCCAGATCCAGAACCTGACAGCGGTGAGCTACGTCTGGAAGGGCCTCCAGAACGGAGTGTCCTACAAAGTGCGTGTCCTTGCGCGCAATGATGCGAAGGATCCGTCCGAGTGGAGCGCGTATTCGGCGGCGGAAGTGCCTGCCGGTGTACCTGCCACTCCTGCCGCGCCTACTGCTGCAGATGCCGGTTCCTTGGGGACCCAAAGCCAGCTGCGTGTCAGCTGGACTGCGCCGAACAACAACGGTGATGCGATCTCCTCGTACACCCTCAACACCCTGCGGGGCGGGGCCGTGGTTGCCACGCAGCCGGTAGCTTCTGGCACCACGCAGAACGTCACTGTGGACAACTCCGAGAGCAACTACACCTTCACCGTTTCGGCCACCAACAAGGCCGGCACCAGCGGCACCAGCAACCCGTCGGCCCAGATCCGGGCGGCCGGCAAGCCGGGCCAGGTAAGCAGCGGAACCGTGGCTGACACCGGTAACAGCGGCCAGCTTCGCGTGACGTTTACGCCGCTTACCCAGGCTCAGCGGAATGGTTCGACGGACACCGAAATCCAGTACACGTACAACGCAGACGGCAAGTCAGGAAGCATCCAGGCCGGCGGCGGAACCATCGGTGGCCTCACTAACGGCCGGGACATCACGGTCACCATCATCGCGACATCCACCAAGAACAACGTGTCCGGGGACGCCAAAGCCATCGGTACCGGCAACCCCTACGGTCCGCCGAACGCACCCAACGTGAACGGCATGACTTCGCCCAAGGGCGACGGCCAGGTGCACTGGACCTGGAACAACCCCAACACCAACGGCCGACCGCTGAACCGTTACGAAGTGAGCATGGACGGCGGCGGCTGGCAGAACGTGGGGCAGGCCAACAGCTTCGATACCGGCGCTGGAGGCTGGGACAGGAGCCATAACCTGCGCGTGCGTGCCGTGACCGTGGTGGACGGCGCCATTGGCGGGCCTATCACGTCCACGTCCGGCGCCGATCCCACCCCGCCGCCCGCACCCACGAAGGTCCGAGTCAAGCCTTCCACCAACAACAGCTGCCCGGGCAAGCCAAATGTCCCGGATCGCTACAGCAACGTGGGCGGGGACGCGCGTTGCGGTTCCAGCGATGCGAACTGGGTGTCCACCTCGGACGGCTGGATCGACAGCGCCTGCTGGATGAACATCTACGGCTCGCCGGAATCGGACCCGGGGTACTACAAGTGGTACCGCATGGACGGCGGCCCGCATGCGGGCTGGTACGTCAAGCTCGCCACCATCGATATCAGCGGCAGGGACGTCCCCCGGTGCTGACGGCCCCGCCTGCAGTCCCGCCCCTAACGCCCCGTCAGACCAGCACCACAAGAAAAGGACCAATTTCATGACCATGACCACCGAGCAGGCCGAATGGTTTGCAGGCACTTTCGACAAGCTCGTTGCCAACGTGGGACAGGCGGTGCTCGGCAAGGACCACGTCGTCCGGCTCACCTTCACTGCGATGCTGGCCGAGGGCCATGTGTTGTTCGAGGACGCACCCGGCACCGGCAAGACCATGCTGGCCCGGGCGATGGCCGCCACCGTCCAGGGGTCCAACAACCGCATCCAGTTCACTCCCGACCTCCTGCCCTCGGACGTCACGGGTGTGACCATCTACGACCAGAAAACGCAGAAGTTCGAGTTCCACAAGGGACCGATCTTCAACAACATCGTCCTGGCCGATGAGATCAACCGCGCTTCGCCCAAGACCCAGTCGGCACTGCTGGAGGTCATGGAGGAATCCCGGGTCACCGTGGACGGGGTCACCTACGAGGCCGGCCGTCCGTTTATGGTGATGGCCACCCAGAACCCGATCGAGCAGGCCGGTACGTACCGCCTGCCCGAGGCCCAGCTGGACCGCTTCCTGATCAAGACCTCCATCGGCTATCCGGACCACGCCTCCACGGTCCGGCTGCTCGGCGGCTCGAACCTGAAGGACCGCTCCAAGGAGATCTCCGCCGTTATCACCACGCAGGCCGTGGCGGACATGGCTGACCTGGCTGCCACCGTGCACGTGGACACGGCGGTCCTCGAATACATTTCCCGGCTCTGCGAAGAGACCCGCAACGCGCCCGAGACCCGGCTCGGCGTTTCCGTCCGCGGCGCCATCGCCATGGTCCGCGCCGCTAAAGTCTGGGCAGCGGGGCAGGGACGGAATTTCGTCCTGCCTGACGACATCAAGGAACTGGCAGCCGTTGTGTGGACGCACCGGTTTGTGATGGACCCGGAAGCTGAGTTCTCCGGTGCCACCCCCGAGGCCGTCCTGGCCCGGGTCTTGTCCGACATCGCGGCACCGCAGCATCGCGCCGCCGTCTGACGCTCCGGCGGGAGCTCCGACCACCACTGACCAGCGCGAACAAAGGCACATTTATGTCCAGCAGCACTCCGTTGAACCGGCTTGCTGAACGTCTCCGGCAACCCTTCCGCCGGGACGGCAGACCCACCAGGCTGCATCCCTCGTCCGTGTGGGCCGAGGCCACCAGCACCGCCGCCCTCGCCCTCACCCCCGCGTGGGAGAAGGTCCGCGGCCAGTGGCTGCGCTACGTGTGGCCCGTCCTGTCGGTGGTCAGTGTCCTGGGCTGGTCGGTTCTGGCGGCCTCCATCCTGCTGTGGACTGCCGGACAGGCCTTCGGCTGGCAGGAGGCCAAGGCGGCGGCCATCGCGGCGTTTGTCCTCTTCCTGATCGCCATCGGGTTCATCCTGGGTCGGTCATCCTACGGCGTGATCCTGGACCTCGCCCGGACCCGTGTGGCCGTCGGGGACAGTGCGGTAGGAAGCATCGCCGTCTCCAACACCTCGGCCAGGCCACTGTTGCCCGCCGCCCTGGAACTGCCGGTGGGCAACGCCACCGCCGTCTTCCACCTGCCCCGGATGAAGCCCGCGCAGGTGCACGAGGACCTTTTCACCATTCCAACCGCCCGCCGCGCCGTTATCGTGGTGGGACCTGTCCGCTCGGTCCGGGCCGACCCCCTGCACCTCCTCCGCCGGCAGGTGTTGTGGACCGAACCGGAGGACCTGTTTGTGCACCCGAAGACAGTGGCCCTGGCCGGTTCCGCGGCGGGATTCATCCGCGACCTCGAAGGCATGCCCACCACCGACCTGTCCAGTGCGGACGTGTCCTTCCATGCCCTGCGTGACTACGTCCCGGGTGATGACCGGCGGCACATCCACTGGAAGACCACCGCGCGGACCAACAAGCTGATGGTGCGCCAGTTCGAGGAGACCCGGCGTGCCCATCTGGCCATCTCACTGTCGATCAACACGGACGAGTACGCCTCAGAGCAGGAATTCGAAATGGCCATCTCAGCGGCCGCCTCGATCGGCCGGCAGGCCATCCGCGAGCAGCGCGAGCTGGACGTCCTGACGCAAAAGGGGCCGCTGCGCTGTGAAACCGGGCGGAACATGCTGGATGACATGACACGGATCGCCGGGGCACCCATGCGCCGGACCGCCGTCGACCTCGCCCGGACCCTGGCCGACACCGTCCCCAACGCGTCGGTGGTCTTTTTTGTGGTGGGCAGCAACGTGACACCCTCCCAGCTCCGTTCGGCCGCGGCCTCCGTGCCGCTCGGCGTCAGAAGCCTGGCCGTGCGACTGCAAATCGGTGCTGCACCAGGCCGCGCCAACATTGCGGACCTGACAGTGCTGACCCTCGGCGACCTCGCTGACCTCGCCATCGTCCTCAGAAAGGCGGCCGCATGAGCTCCGCCCCGGGCCTCCGGCCACGCCCGCAGCAGCGGCAGTACGAATCATCGTTCGCCGACGGCCGGCCGGTCTGGCATTTTGTGCTCGACGCCGGCGCCCTCACCGTCCTGCTGGGGTTGGGTCTGCTGGGCTTCAGCCTCAGCTTCGGCGGCGACCCCTACTACCTGGTTTCGGGCTTCGGCGGCATCCTCCTTGGCCTCGGCATCGCCGCCGCCAACGCGCATCTGCGCCTGGGACTGCTGATCACTTCCGCCCTCGCACTTGGGGCCTACCTGGTGTTCGGCACGCTCCTCGCAGTCCCGGACGCTGCGATTACCGGCTTTGTTCCCAGCCTTGACTCCTTGCGGACGCTGCTCCTTGGGGTTGTGTTCGCCTGGAAGGACATGCTCACGGTGGGCGTTCCGGTAGGGTCTGCGGGCGGCGTCCTGATCGTCCCGTTCCTGAGTTCGCTGCTCGCCGCCTTGGTTGCCGGCATCCTCACGTGGCGGCTGAAAAGCCCGTACTGGCCACTGCTTCCCGTGCTGGTGCTTTTCGTCACGGGCATAGCTTTCAGCACCAACGCTGCCTTCCTCACCGTGGAGCGCGGCATCGGACTCACCGTCGTTGCGATTGCCTGGGCCACCTTCCGCCGTGACGCGCTGCGGCGCAGCGACACGCGAAAAGTCTCAGTCAACCGTCCGCAGACCGATGCGGCCACAGCCCAGCGGGCCAAGCTCCGCCGGCTGGGCACCGCCGCTGCCGTGATCGCCGCAAGCGTCGCCATTACCGCGGTGGCGGCGCCCCTGGTCACCGCCAGCGGTGACCGCAAGGTCCTGCGTAATGTGGTGGTTCCGCCGTTCGATCCCAAGGACTACGTCACGCCCCTGGCAAGCTTCCGGACGTTCGTCAAGGACAAGAAAGACGACACGCTGTTCGTGGTCAAAGGACTGCCCCGGGACGGCCGCGTCCGGCTGGGGGCTTTGGATGCCTTCAACGGCACCAACTACAACATGGATCCCAACGGCTCCGGCAGCTTCAGCAAGGTGGGCGACACCGAGTCCATCAACACCCTGGCCGACACCTCGGACATTGTCCCCTCGAATGACTACTCCATCGACATCACCATCGAGGACTACCAGGGCTACTTTGTCCCGGGAGGCCGGAAGACCACCGGCCTGAGCTTTGACCAGAGCGCCTCCGCCGCGGCGTCGGGCCTGTATTTCAACGCGGGCACAGACACGGCCGTGACCACGCAGGGCCTGTCCAAGGGCGATTCCTACAGCGTCCAGGTGTCCGATCCCGTGAAACTCGCACACGGTCAGTTGACGCAGTACGACTTCGCGAAGATTACGCTGCCGGACGCCGTCGAGGTCCCGCCGGTGGTGGGGTCACAGGCCAACGACCTCTCGGCCGATGCGCCCACCGCGATTGACCGGGTCCGCCAGATCGAGGCGCATTTCCAAAAGACGGGCGCCTTCAGCAACGGCCTCGTCGCTGACGGCCAGCTGCCCAGCGTTTCCGGCCACAGCTCGTCGCGGATCAGGAACCTGCTGACCGCCAAGCAGATGCTCGGCGACGACGAGCAGTATGCCGTGTCCATGTCGCTGATGCTCCGCCACCTGGGCATCCCGTCACGCGTGGTCATGGGCTTCTACCCCGATCCGACCAGCCCGGAGAACGGCGCCGGCGAGGTAAAGGTCACGGGAAAGGACGTCCACGCCTGGGTTGAGGTGGCCTTCGACCGGGTGGGCTGGGTCAGCTTCGACCCCACACCGCCCAAGGACAACGTCCCCATCCCGCCGGACCCCGAAAACAGGTCCAAACCCAAGCCCCAGGTGCTGCAGCCGCCGCCCCCGCCGCAGGAACCGGCCGATCTGCCGCCGGATTCCTCGCCGGACGCCCTGGACGCCGACGAGAAGAAAAACAATCCGTGGCTCTTCTGGGGTGCCCTGCTCGGGGCCTTGGGCATTGCCCTGATCCCGCTGTCCATCCTTGCCCTGCCGCTGCTGCTGATCGCGCTCCTTAAATCACGACGCCGGAAGGCCCGCCTCACGGAGGGGCACCCGGCCCAGCGTGTGGGCGGCGGCTGGAACGAGGTGGTGAGCCTCGCCACTGATTTGGGCGCCGGCATCGACAGCCGTGCAACCCGGCGCGAAAGCGCAGTGGTGCTTGCTGACTCGTTCCCGGCCACCGGGCAGACCACCACCATGCTGGCGCACCGTGCGGACGCCTCCATCTTCGGCGTTGGCCAGCCCAGCGAGGAGGAGGTCCGGGAATACTGGACCATCGTGGACGGCTCGCTGAAGGAGATGACCGGGACGTTGGGGTTCTGGCGCCGCCAGCGGGCCCGCTTCTCGCCCCGGTCGCTGCTGGCTGATGGCCGCAACGCCCTTAAGCTGCGCGGCGCAAAGCTGCGTGGCGCAAGGCTCGCGCTGGGCCCGCCGGTGCGTCCGTCCGGCCAGGGTTCCCCCGGATGGCGGTCCGCCAACGGTAGGGTGGGGACCGGCCCGGCCGCTGCCGGAACCCCGAATCCGGCAGTTCAGGACGGCGGACCCGGAACGGCGGCGGCGGCTTCCGAGCCTGATGAGTCCACCGTTCTGCGGAACCCTGGCAGGAAGAACTCCACTGAATCATGATGAACGAGGCCGAGCGCTGCCAGCAGTGCCAGCAACTGATCCGGGGCGGCGCCACGTTTTGCCCGGCGTGCGGTGCTCCGCTGCCCAACAGGGCGGCACGCAGCGGACGCAACGTGGACCATGCACAGCGGGCCATGATGGAGCGTGCGGCGGCGCACGCCAGCCAGAATCCCGGTACTATCCCGGTAGTACAAACGGCTCCAGGGGGAGGAACGGGAATGGCAGCCAATCTTGAGCTTGTTCCGGCCACGGCGGGGAAACGGCTCGGCGCAGCAGTGCTCGACTGGCTGGCCCCCGTTGCGGTTCTGGTGGTGACTTTCGCCATCGGGTTCGCGGGAATCACCCGCACCCAAAGCGGCGGCTTCATCATCTATGACACGGGTTCGCTGGTCCTGTTCGGCAGCGTCGGCCTGGGACTGACGCTGGTCTACCTGGCGGTCCTGGTGGGCATGGAAGGCCGCTCCGGGAAGACCCTCGGCAACCATGTCATGGGCATCCGCAGCGCTGACAAGGATGGTTACGCCCCCGGCGCCGGGGGAGTGTTCCTGCGCGGCCTCATCACCGGCGCAGGCATCATCCTGACGCTCCTGGCCGCCGTTGCCATCGTCGTTTTCAAATGGTTCGATATGGCCGTGTTCGTCCTCGTCCCGCTGCTTTTGGTCAGTGCGGTGTGGGCCGTGCTGGTGGTGGTTTCCAACGCCTGGGACCGCAACGGCAGGCTCCGCGGCTGGCACGATACTGCGGCCAAAACACTGGTGTTCGACATCAACGACGGCCGGAACCCCATCACGTCCGGCGGCCTCCAGGGCCCGTACAGTTTCGCGCCGCTGGACCTCCCGCCTGTCCAGCCGGTCGCGTCGCCCGTGGCCGGGGCTGCAAAACCGCCCCAGGTTGTGCCCGCCCAACAGCCGCCGGTCCAACAACCCGTGAACCCGTACGCTCCACAGCCGGAAGCGGCTCAACCGTCAGCCGCGCCGCCGCCGTTCGCACCCCAGCCGGACGCGCCGCCGTCGTTCACTCCTTTCCAGCCGCATGTCCCGTACGCGGCCCCAGCCGTTCCCGCGCCGGGCGCCCAGTTCCATCCAGATGACGACCTCGACCGCACACAGATGCGCGGTGGGGCAGCGTATGCAGCGCCCGTTGCCGTGCTGCGGATAAAGCTCGACGACGGCCGGGACTTCCAGCTCGACCGCAACGTCCTGTTGGGCAGGAACCCCCTTGGCCAGGCGGGGGAGCAGCAGGCCCAGCTCCTAGCGGTCAGTGATCCCGGCCGCTCGATCTCCAAGACGCACCTCCACCTGCTGACCGACGGTGCCGGCGTTTGGGTGACGGACCGGAACTCCACCAACGGCAGCGCCGTCACCACGCCGGACGGCCGGCGCACGCCGCTGCGGCCGGGTGTGCCCGCTTTTGTCAGCCCGGGATCCACAGTCCACTTTGGTGACCGTTCCTTCCACCTAGGACAGGCATGAACTCACAGCCCGCCAGTGACCCAGCTGACGCAGACCACGGAACCGGCCTCAGCCTGAGTTATGGCTACGGCACGGACCGCGGGCTGCGCCGGGAATTGAACGAGGATTCCTTCATCGCCTCCGACCCCGTCTTCGCCGTGGCAGACGGCATGGGCGGACACGAAGCCGGCGAGATTGCCAGCGGTATGTGCGTCCGCGCCCTTGCTGCCATGCCACAGCTCGCCACCGGGGAGCGCAGCGTCACGGCGGCAGTGCTCCAGCAATACCTGCTCCGCGCCGACAGTTCCATCCGGGAGGTGACCGGTGCCCGCGCCGGGACCACACTCACTGGAGCCGTTGTGGTGGAACAGATGGGAATGCCGTACTGGCTGGTCATGAACATCGGGGATTCCCGCACGTACCGGCTGAGCCAAGGGCACTTCGAGCAGGTCAGTGTGGACCATTCGGAGGTCCAGGAACTCGTGGATGCCGGTGAAATCACGCCTGAGCAGGCCACCGTCCATCCCCGCCGCCACGTTGTCACGAGGGCGCTGGGCACGGGGGACGAGACCGAGGCTGATTACTGGCTCCTGCCCGTGGAGGAAGGCGACCGGATCATGGTCTGCTCGGACGGGCTCAATGCCGAGCTGACGGATGAGCACATGTTCCGGATCCTGAGCACCGTGGGCCACCCGCAGGACGCGGTGGATGCCCTGATCCAGGCTGCGCTCCGCAATGGCGGAAGGGACAACGTCACCGTCATTGTGGTGGACGCCAGGAACGTGATGAACGACGGCGGCATCGCCACCACTGCGCCCCGCCCCGCCGCTGATGCGGCGGAGGTCACGCTGCCCCGGTCGCGGATTGTTGACGCCAGTCGGCCGGCCGGCCAGGACGACGGAAGAGGGGGACACTGACATGGGCACAACAACTTACGCCGCGGGCACCTGGCTCGGTGTTGTCCGGGCCAACACTGTGGTCCTGCTGGGGCCCGGAACCCCGCCCGCCCTGGCCCAGTCACTGTGGGAACTGCTGGAGGATGCTCCGGAAGTCCACGAGGTCCTCCATGCCGTCACCAGCAGCTTCGGCGTTTCCCTGGCGCAGATACCGTCGTTCGGGATAGTGGATTCCGGTGACGCGCTCCGGATCTTCCTCCGCGGCGACCTGGACCTGACCGTGCAACTGCCCGGCGGCCCCGTGGACCTGAACGGGCGGGACGTCACCACCTGGACGGAGCGCCGCCTGGACACCCCCGAGTGGTACCGCCTCACTGTGGCCGGGGACAGCCAGCCCGGGACCGGTTTCCCGCTCCGCGAAGGCGTGGTCCTGTTGGAGTCGCTGACCGTGTCGCTCACCGGAATTCCGGTAGACGAGGCAGCGGCTCCGGCTGTCACGCCCGCTGAGGTCGAGGCACCCGCCCCTGTCGGCGGCGTCGTCCTCGTAGCGGACGCTGAACCGGTCTCTGAAACGGTAGCGGAGCCCGCAACTGGACCGAAGCCGGAACCCGGACCGGTGCCGGAAGCTGAGCCGGAACCTGAAATTGCACCTGAACCTGCGTCTGAACCCGCGCCGGAACATGACCGGGAGGTTTCGGCAGAAACGGTGATGGGGCTCCTGGACGACGACTCCAATTTTGCTGCCGAAGCCCCGGAAGCCGAGCCGGACGTGGAGCCCGCCCCGGAGAGCGCCGCCCATCCTGACCAGGTCCCGGCCCACGAGATGACCGGCAGCTACGACCACCTCTGGGAACGGACTGTTGTCCGCCGCATCGAGGACGCAGCGGTCCGGGACGAACCCGAGGAAGATCACGGCGCACCTGCGGCACCTGTTGGCGCGGCTCCGGCACCGGTCGATGCGGCACAGGGGAACGCTCCAGTACAGCCGGAGGCAGTAGCCAGCCCGGCTCCTGCACACCCCGCCCACGAACCCGCAGGTCCACCTGCCACACCGCCTGGAGCCACACCGCCTGCAGCCGCAGCGCCTGCGGCCGCAGCGCCTGCGGCCGCAGCGCCTGCGGCCGCAGCGGCCGCCCGGATGATCGGCGGGCTCATCGACTCGGTCCCGTGGCGGACCGGCGGGAGCACACCTGCTGCCCAGACCGCGCCGTCGTCCAGTCTCCCGGCGTTGATTCTGCCGCCGTCGAACCCGTCCCCGTTGAATCAGCCCCAGGCGGACGTCCCGGCAGAACTGCATGCAGGGCGGCCGGCAGCAGACCCGGACGCCTTCGACGGTGACCACGACGGCCACACGATCATGAAGAGTGACTTCGCCGGAATGGGTGCGCATCCCGCCCCGGTTCCGGAGCCGGATTCGACCGCCGGCCCGCTGGTGCTGGCCCGGGTCTGCGGTCGGGGACACGCCAATCCGCCCACCCAGGCGCAGTGCGCTGCCTGCGGCTCGCCGCTGCCCGCCGATGCCGTTCAGGTGGCCCGGCCCCGGCTGGGCCGGATGCGGGTCTCTACGGGTGCACTGGTTGACCTTGACCAGTCGCTGGTCATTGGGCGTCAGCCATCCGTTTCCCGGGTGCACGGTGGTGTTATGCCGCGGCTGGTCCAGGTGGCCAGCCCCAGCGGCGACATCTCGCGCTCGCACGTCGAAGTGCGGCTGGAGGGCTGGCACGTGATGCTCTGCGATCTCAAGGCCACCAACGGTACGGTCCTGGTCCGCGAGGGCCAGCCGCCGCGCCGCCTGGCCCAGAACGAGATGGCCATCCTGCTCGACGGCGACATCGCCGAATTGGGTGACGACATCTCACTGCGTTTTGAGGAGATTCTTTGAGTTCCAAACGGCCGGTTGCGCCGCCGCCCCACATTCCGGGGTTTACCTACATCAGCCTGCTTGGCTCCGGCGGGTTCTCGGACGTCTATCTCTACGAGCAGGACCGGCCGCGCCGGAAGGTGGCGGTCAAGGTCCTTTTGTCGGATCTGAAGACCGAGGGTGCCCGGCGCAGGTTCGAGTCCGAGGCCAACCTGATGGCCCAGCTCTCCTCGCACCCGTACATCGTGACCATCTTCGAGGCGGAGGTGACCGAGGCAGGTCACTCCTACCTGGCCATGGAGTACTGCTCGAGGCCCAGCCTGGACGTCCGGTACCGCCGTCAGCGCTTCAGCGTTGATGAGGTGCTGGCGGTCGGCATCCAGGTGGCCTCCGCCGTCGAGACCGCCCACCGGGCCGGCATCGCCCACCGGGACATCAAGCCCGCCAACATCCTGGTGACGGACTACAACCGGCCGGCCCTGACGGACTTCGGGATCTCGGGCACGCTGGGCGGCGACGCCGACGAGGACGCCGGGATGTCCATTCCGTGGTCGCCGCCGGAACAGTTCGCGGACGGCCCCGTGGACGGCGTGATGGTGGATGTCTGGGCGCTGGGCGCCACGCTGTACACACTGCTGGCCGGCAGGTCGCCGTTTGTGATGCCCGGTACGGACAATTCCCAGCGCGAACTGATCTCGCGGATCACCAGCGCCGCACTGCCGCGCCTGGGCCGGGCCGACGTTCCGGAGTCGCTGGAGCGGGCACTGTCCACGGCCATGGCCAAATCCGCGGCGTCCCGCTACTCCTCAGCCCACGCGTTTGCCCTCGCCCTGCAGCGGATCCAGGCCGAACTGAACCTTTCGGTTACGCCCTTCGAGGTACTCGAAGAGCAGCAACTGGAAGAGAACCACCCGGATGACGGCTTCGAGGAAACCCGCGTCCGGAGCATCGCGGCCATCGATCCGGAGCGGACCGGCAGCGCCCCTACTTTCCCGGCACGCACCCGGCCGCAACGCCCCGGAACCGGTGCGCCGCCGTCGGGCCTTCCGGCCGGCGGATTTCCCCCGGCCGCTGCGGCCCCGGCAGCAACCCGGCCCCAGGTTCCGGGCAACCTCTTTGCCGGCCAGCAGGACGGTAAGCAGGACGGCGGCACGCAGGCTGGCAGCAACCCCGCAGGCGAGTGGGCCCATGCCACGATGCTCCGCGGAAGTGCACCGGCCGCCGGGTACGGCTCCGCGCCGGACGCAACCGTCCAGCGTCCCGGGCCCCTTCCTGCCCAGGCCGGACAGGCCGGCGCGCCCGGCCACCGGGCCGGGCGCGCCGGCCACGGGGCAGCGGCCGATCCGGAGATCGACGCGACGATCAGCCGACCGGCCCCGGTCACGGAAACCGCCCCCGAAGCGGCGCCCGACCACGGCAAGCGCAACGTGTGGCTCGCCGCCGCGGGCGGAACGCTGCTGGTCCTCGCCATCATCGTAGGGATTGTGGTGGCGTCCTCGGCCCCGGCGCCCAAGGTCGAAGAGACCGGCCAGGTCAGCAAACCCCCGGCGGATGCCCTGGACAACGGGACAGTCCCCGACGTCGCGGATCTGGCAGGGACTGTGGACGCCGCCGGCAAGGCGACCTTCACCTGGACCAATCCGCAGCCGAAGTCGGGCGACGCCTACAAGTGGAGGGTTTACGCGTTGGGCAACCACGGCGAGTACCAGTCCACTGCCGAGCCAGCCGCCCAGGTTGCGTTGAATCCGACGGAACCCACGTGTGTCCAGGTGATGATCGTCCGGAGTGACGGCGCGTTCTCACCTTTGGAAGAAGACTCAATCGCCTGCATCCGCAAGTGACGGCAGAGCAGACCGGAACCGTTAGTGAACGCGGGCAGAGCCCGACGAGGAGGCACGGAAAATGGGGGATCTAGCAATAGATTTCTGTGGTGAATGGTACGAACCATCCGATGAGGAAATCTTCAACATCGGCCGCGAAGGCGACCTTGAAGTGGACGACAACCCGTACCTTCACCGCCAGTTCCTGCAGGTGGCCCGCTACGACGGGATCTGGTGGCTGAGCAACGTGGGCGGGATGCTGTCCGCCACCGTCGCCGACGGCTCAGGCGGGATGCAGGCCTGGCTGTCGCCGGGGGCGCGCATCCCTCTGGTGTTCAGCCACACGAACGTCATTTTCACCGCCGGGCCCACCACGTATGAGTTCGCCGTCCACCTTAAGACGCCGTCCTTCCGCCAGGAATCACGGGAGGACGACAGCAACGGCGACACCACCATCGGCCCCGTGGTCTTCACCGACTCGCAGAGGGCCCTCATTGTGGCCCTGGCCGAACCCATGCTGCGGCGCGAAGGGACCGGATTCAGCGCCATCCCGTCCTCGGCTGCAGCGGCCAAGACCCTGGGCTGGGCACTGACCCGGTTCAACCGGAAGCTGGATAACGTCTGCGACAAACTTGACCGAGTGGGTGTGGTGGGCCTCCGAGGCGGCGGCGGGAAACTGGCCACCAACCGGCGCGCGAGGCTCGTCGAACACGCAGTTACCTCCCACCTCGTCACGCCCGATGACTTGTACTTACTGGAAAAGATGAGGGGCGTGGACGAAGGATGAGGATCCGGCTGACACTCCGCCGGGACCCGGCGGAAACCAAGGACCTGGCCGTCACCGTAGACGGCCTGGCCACGGTGGCGGATATCGCCACGCAGCTCTGGGTCGCGGACCCCGACCGCAAAGGATCGCCGGCACCGGAAAACCTTTCGCTCCGCATCGACGAGGCCTTTGTGGGCGGCGGCATGCGCGGCAGCGTCCTGACCCGCACGGACAACCTCCTGGAATCGGGCCTGCGCCCCGGCTCCGTGGTGTCCCTGACCGAGGTCAGCGAACTCTTCAACGCGCCCGGCGCCAGCCGCGGACCCGCCGCAGCCACGCTGCGGATCCTTTCCGGGCCCGACGCCGGCCAGGAGTTTTCGCTGCCTTCCGGCACCAGCTACATCGGCCGGGACCGGGACGTGGACATCCGGCTCACGGACCCTCTGACCTCCAAACGCCACGCCCGCATCACCGTGGGCGAGGGCGTGGAGATCGTGGACACGAACTCCGCCAACGGCCTCCTGATGGACGGACTGCCGGTCACCCGGGCCACCCTGAACTCCTCGGACACGGTGACGCTGGGGGAGACCACCGTCACCGTGGTGCCGCTGGGCCACAACCAGGCGGCAGCACCGACGTCGCCCCTTGTCGATTTCAACCGCTCCCCGCGGGTGGTTCCCCGCTTTGAGGCGCCCAAGCGCGTGCCACCGGCCGGACCCAAGCGTCCGGACCACCAGCCGTTCCCGTACATCATGCTGATGGCGCCGCTGTTGATGGGCGGCATCGTGTTCGCGGTCACGCGGAACATCCTCTCGGTGGTGTTCATGATGATGATGCCGCTGTTCATTGTGGGTCACTACGTGGACCACAAGATGCAGACCAGGCGCCAGCAGAAGGAACAGCTCAAACAGTTCCGGGAGTCCATGGCGGCGTTCCGGCAGGACATCACCGAACTGCAGCACGTGGAACGCGCGGTCCGCCTGCAGGAAGCACCGTCGGTCAGCGACACCGTGGATTCCATCTACAAACTCGGTCCGCTGCTGTGGACCCACCGCCCCGAGCACACCGGTTTCCTGGGCCTGCGGTTCGGGCTCGGCACCGGCACATCACGCATCCTGTTCGAGGAACCCCCCAGCAACGACACCGAAGCTGAATTCATGCGTGAGATCCAGGACTGCCTGAAGCAGTTCAGGGACATCGAGGGTGTCCCCCTGGTCTCCCAGCTGCGCACGGCCGGGTCCTTCGGCGTGGCCGGTGCCCGGGGCCTGGTGGACGACGTTGCCCGCGGCATGGTCCTGCAGTTCGTGGGCCTGCACTCGCCGGCCGAGGCCGTGGTGACAGCCATTACGTCGGCGCAATCCCGGCAGCGCTGGGACTGGCTGCAGTGGCTGCCCCACGTGGGCTCCGGCCACAGCCCCCTCAACGGCGACCACCTGGCTGCCGGTTCAGCCAGCGGCTCCTCCCTCGTGGCCAGGCTCGAGGACCTGCTCGACGCACGCGAAGCCCTGGCCAAGCGCTCCACCCCGGAACACCGGGGATCCGTGGACCCTGCCAAGGACGAGGTCCCGGTGCCTGTGCTGCCGGCGGTCCTGGTCATCGTCGAGGACGACGCGCCTGTGGACCGGGGCAGGCTGACCCGACTCGCCGAGCGCGGACCGGACTCCGGCGTCCACGTGATGTGGGTGGCCACCGACATCCAGGCGCTTCCGGCGGCCTGCCGGGACTTTATGGTGGTGGACGGCGAAAACGGCACCACCACCGGGCAGGTGCGGCTGGGACGGCACACGTACCCCGTGAGCTGCGAAAGCCTTGACGCTGACCTGGCCGCGCAGCTGGCCCGGATGCTGGCGCCCGTAGTGGACGTGGGCAAGCCGGTCAGCGACGACTCCGACCTGCCGCGCGCGGTGTCCTACGCCACGCTGATCGGCAAGGACTTCCTGGACACCCCGCAGGCCGTGGCGGAGCGCTGGGTGGAGAACAATTCAGTCCATGCCTCCGCGGTTCCGAACCGGAAGGACAACGGGACCCTCCGGGCGCTGGTGGGTTCCAAGGGCATCGAGCCGCTTTACCTGGACCTGAAGAACGAGGGCCCGCACGCGCTGGTGGGCGGCACCACCGGCGCCGGCAAATCGGAGTTCCTGCAGTCCTGGGTCATGGGCATGGCTGCCGCGTACAGCCCGGACCGCGTGAGCTTCCTTTTTGTGGACTACAAGGGCGGGGCGGCGTTTGCCGATTGCCTCAGCCTGCCTCACACCGTGGGCCTGGTCACCGACCTCTCCCAGCACTTGGTCCGCCGCGCCCTGACCTCCCTCCGGGCGGAGCTGCACTACCGCGAGCACCTGCTGAACCGCAAGAAGGCCAAGGACCTGCTGGGGCTCCAGCGCGAAGCCGACCCCGAAGCGCCGCCGTACCTGATCATCGTGGTGGACGAATTTGCGGCGCTGGCCACCGAAGTTCCCGAATTTGTGGACGGTGTGGTGGACGTTGCTGCCCGTGGCCGGTCACTGGGCCTGCACCTGATCCTGGCCACGCAGCGTCCCGCCGGCGTCATCAAGGACAGCCTGCGCGCCAACACGAACCTCCGGGTTGCCTTGCGCATGGCGGATGAGGATGACGCCACCGACATCCTGGGCGTGCCTGATGCGGCGTACTTCGACCCGTCCATCCCGGGCCGCGGCGCCGCCAAGACCGGGCCCGGCCGTATCCAGGGGTTCCAGACCGGCTATGCCGGCGGCTGGACCACGGAGAAGCCCCAGCGTCCGCAGATCGACATCGTGGAAATGGCCTTCGGGTCAGGGCCCAGCTGGGAGGCGCCGGCCCCGGAGAAGCCCGTCAAGGAAGCTCCGCCCGGCCCCAACGACATCGCCAGGATGACCACCAACATCGTCCGGGCCGCGGAATCGCTGGCCATCCGGCCGCCGCGCAAACCGTGGCTGGACGAGCTGGCCAAGACGTACGACTTTTCCAAGCTCCCGAACCCCCGGACGGACGAACGGCTGCTGCTGGGTGTGGCGGATGATCCTGCCCGCCAGGAACAGCCCACGGTGTTTTACGAGCCGGACCAGGACGGGAACATGGCCATCTACGGCACAGGCGGCTCCGGAAAATCCGCTGCCCTGCGCGGCATTGCGATTGCCGCCGCCGTCACGCCCCGCGGCGGGCCCGTGCACATTTACGGGATCGATTGTGGCTCCTCCGGGCTGAAGATGCTTGAAGAGCTGCCGCACGTCGGCGAGATCATCAACGGTGACGACGTCGAACGCGTCGGCCGGCTGCTCCGCCTGCTCCGGGACATCGCCGACGAAAGGTCAGCCCGGTTCGCCGAGGTCAGGGCCTCCACCATCGTCGAATACCGGACCCTTGCCAACCGCCCGGACGAGAAGCGGATCTTCGTGCTGCTGGACGGTATATCGGCGTTCCGCGAAACGTACGAATTCAGCCGCCTGTCCGCACTCTGGGACGTCTTCCTGCAGCTGGCCACCGACGGCCGTCCCCTGGGGATCCACTTGGTGGTCACCGGTGACCGGCCGAACGCCATACCGGCGTCGTTGCTGGCTTCCATCCAGCGCCGGCTGGTGCTGCGGCTGACGTCCGAGGACGACTACATGTCCATGGACGTGGCGAAGGACGTCCTCACCGGCTCCTCACCGCCGGGGCGCGGCATGCTGGGCGGCTACGAGGTCCAGCTGGCCGTCCTGGGCGGCAACTCGAACCTGGCGCTGCAGGCCCGCGAAGTCCACAAGCTCAGCCAGGCGATGCTGCGCCAGGGGCTGGAATCGGCACCGAAAATCCAGCGGCTTCCCGAACTGGTGGATCTGGACGTGCTGCCTCCCGGCAGCCCGGACCTGCCCGTCATCGGCGTCGACGACGAAACCCTGCAGCCGGCCGAGATCATGGCCCAGGGACCGCTGCTTCTGGCAGGTCCGCCAGGGGCGGGCAGGACGGTGGCGCTGGTGACCCTGGCCTACGCGCTGCGCCGGTCCAATCCGGACACGGAGCTTGTGTACATCGGCTCCCGCCGGTCCGCGGTGGCGTCGCTGCCGCTCTGGAACCGTTCCGTGGTGGGTGCCGATGACCTGGCCGAGATCATCGAGGACCTCACGGAGCACTCTTCCGGGAACCCCGGGAAGCTGGCGATCTTCATCGAGGGCCTGACCGAGTTCACGGATACCGTGGCGGAAGCGGGCGTTTCGCAGCTCGTGACGGCGTCCATCAAGGCCGATCAGTGGGTCATCGGGGAATCGGAAACGTCAACCTGGTCCTCCGCCTGGTCGCTGTCCCAGCCCTTCAAATCCGGACGCCGGGGCCTGCTCATCAACCCGGGCGACATCGAAGGGGACAGCCTGCTCAACACGTCGCTGGGCCGGGTCAGCCCGGAGTTCATACCCGGCCGCGGCTATATCGTGGGACGCGGCAAGGCACGCAAACTGCAGATTGCCCTGCCGCCGGAAAACAGGGGCTGAGCCGTTAACTTCCACGGGCCCGTAGATCCACTGGATTTGCGGGCCCGTGGCGCGTTGTAGGAGACTACCGGAAACACTGTTTCGTTGCGGAGGGGTGCCGCGCGCTGTCGAAAAGGTAACCATGATCCGATCCTCATCCGTGCGCCGCGACGTGTCCGCTGCCACGGCTGCTGCGGTCCTGGCGCTCCTGGTTGGCCTCCCGGCGGCGGTCCCGGCGCAGGCCGAAGACGGCGAACCCACGCCGCAGTTGTGCCTGCTGAACTGTGAAACGGCCAGCACTGAGCCTAATGATCCGGGCAAGGGCAAACCTGAAGTGCCGCCGGTAGTCCCGTCCCCAGTCGTCCCAACGCAGCCCCCGGCACCGCCGCCCGCGGCGCCAGCACCGGTAACGGTTCCCACCCTCGCCCCGGAACCGAGCGCTTCGCCGACTGAGGAATCGCCGTCGGCCGCGCCCAGCACCACCATCCCCAGCCCGCCGTCGTCCGCAACCCCATCCACGGAACCGAACTGGAACAAGCCAGTCACCAAGTCGGCCAAGCCCACACAGGCCGCCGCCGTTTCCCGGAACGACGGCTCCGGGCTCTTCGGCGGCCCCGGCCTGCTGGCCATCATGGCGGGCGTGCTGCTGGTGGGAGTCGCCGGCCTCGCCTTCGCCTGGTGGAGCCGGAACCGCCTCGCCTCACACTGACCTTGGTTGTCGGGTGATCGAGCTTGTCGCCAGCCCCGACCTTCCCAACTAGGTAGCAGTAACTGTCGTTATGAGCGCTCATAACGACAGTTACTGCTACCTACATGGGGGGGCGTTCCGTGCCCACCGGGCCCCGCGGCACTTAACGGCAGGGGCACGGCGGCGCAGTGGGCGTTTGGGCGCAATGTCGGGGCGGTAAGGCAAGATAGGTCTGTGAGCACAGCACCGGTCCCCGCAGAGGAAACAGCAAACAGCACTGAGGAACTAACCGAGCCGGACGCCGTCCCCGCCGGGTCAGTGCGCGACGAATATGAGAACCTGACGGACCTGGTCAGGAAGTACCGGTTTGCGTATTACCAGGAGGACGAACCCCTGGTCTCCGACGCCGAATTCGACGAACTGTTCCGGCGCCTGGAGGAGATCGAGGCCCTGCATCCGGAGCTGGTAGCCAATGATTCGCCCACGCAGGAGGTTGGCGGGGAAGTCTCAGCCGCGTTCGCCGCCGTCGAACATCTGCAGCGGATGTACAGCCTCGAGGACGTCTTTTCCCTGGAGGAGCTGGAGGCCTGGATCACCAAGGCCGAGGCCAGCGTCAGCAAGCTGGGGGACACGGCTCAGCTGGCATGGCTCACGGAACTGAAGATTGACGGCCTCGCCGTCAACCTGTTGTACCGCGACGGGAAACTGGTCCGGGCGGCCACCAGGGGTGACGGAACCACGGGTGAAGACATCACCCACAACGTCCTGACCATCAAGGAAATCCCAACCGAACTTACGGGCACCGGATTTCCCCCGGAGGTGGAAATCCGGGGCGAGGTCTTCATCCCTTCCAAGGCTTTTGCGGAATTCAATGAGGCACTGATCGAAGCCGGCAAGGCGCCGCTGGCCAACCCCCGGAATGCCGCCGCCGGTTCGATCAGGCAAAAGGATCCGGCGGAAACCGCCAAGCGTCCGTTGCGGATGTTTGTCCATGGCATTGGTGCGCGCGAAGGGCTGGAAACCCTGAGCCAGTCCCAGACCTACGCCGTGCTGGAACAGTGGGGCCTTCCCGTCAGCCCGTACTTCGAGGTGCTCGGGGGCCTGCCGGAGATCCTTGCCTTCATCAAGCGCTACGGCGAACAACGGCACAACCTGATGCACGAAATAGACGGCATTGTGGTCAAGGTCGATGATCTCGCCACGCAACGTGCCCTCGGCTACACCTCACGCGTTCCCCGCTGGGCCGTCGCCTACAAGTACCCGCCGGAAGAGGTCCATACCCGGCTGCTGGACATTCGTGTCCAGGTGGGCCGTACCGGCCGTGTGACCCCGTTCGGGGTGCTGGAGCCGGTGAAGGTGGCCGGTTCCACCGTGGCCCGTGCCACGCTGCACAACCAGGACGTGGTCAAGGCCAAGGGCGTGCTGATCGGCGACATCGTGGTGCTGCGCAAGGCCGGAGACGTCATCCCGGAGATCGTCGGCCCCGTGCTGGCGCTGCGCAAAGGCCGTGAGGGCGAACTGCGTGACTTCGTGATGCCCACCGAATGCCCCTCCTGTGGCACGGAGCTCGCCCCCTCCAAGGAAGGCGACATCGACATCCGCTGTCCCAATTCCAGATCCTGCCCCATCCAGCTGACGGAGCGCGTCGCGCACCTGGCCGGCCGCGGTGCCTTCGACATCGAGGCCCTCGGCGGGGAAGCTGCTGTGGCCCTTACTGATCCGGCCGAGCCCAAGCCCGGCCCGCTAGTGAGCGAAGCGGAGCTCTTCTCCCTTACCGCGGCGGACCTGGAGCACGTGCGGATCCTGCGCGAGAAGCGTTCCAAGGGCGAGGGCACCGGCGTCTTCGAGCTGGTCCCGTACTTCTGGACAAAGGCAACGGCCAAGACGCCATCCAAGCCCACGGCAACCACGAACAAGCTGTTCGACGAACTGACCAAAGCCAAGACGCAGCCCCTGTGGCGGGTGCTCGTTGCCCTGTCCATCCGGCACGTTGGTCCGCGCGCCTCACGCGCCCTGGCCACCGCGTTCGGCACCATGGACGGCATCCGGAACGCCTCCGAGGAGGACCTGGCCCATGTGGACGGCGTGGGGCCCACCATCGCGGCCGCGCTGAAGGAATGGTTCGCCGAGGACTGGCACGTGGAAATCGTTGACCGCTGGGCCGCGGCCGGGGTCCGCATGGCGGATGAGCGCGACGAATCCACGCCGCGCACGCTGGAAGGTCTGACGATTGTGGTTACCGGCTCCCTGCCGAACTTCAGCAGGGACGAGGCGAAGGAAGCGATCCTCATCCGCGGCGGCAAAGCGGCGGGCTCGGTCTCGAAAAACACCAGCTACGTCGTCGCCGGCGAAAGCGCCGGCACCAAACTGGACAAAGCCGAACAGCTCGGAATTCCGGTCCTGGACGAGGACGGCTTCCGGGAGCTCCTTGCGAACGGCCCGGCCCCCGCTGCCGAAGTCAGACCCGCACCGACGCCCACAGAATCAGAAGAGGCAGCCGAATGAGCCATCCGGATCTCAACACCGAATTGCTTGCGGTGGCCCGGCAAGCAGCCGCCGCCGGCGCCGCCGTGCTGGCTTCCCGCAATGGGGAGACGCTTGACGTCAGCAACAAGGGCGACGCCGGCGACTGGGTTACGGCCTTTGATGTCGACGCGGAGAATGCCGTCCGGGATGCCATCACGGCCGCCCGTCCACAGGACACCATCACGGGGGAGGAGCATGGGACCACCCGGCCCGCGGCCCCCACCGGTTATCGCTGGTCCATCGACCCGCTGGACGGTACCACCAACTTCATCCGGAACATCGTCTACTACGCCACCTCCGTGGCAGTGGCGGATGCCGACGGCGTCTGGCTGGCCGGCGTCGTCAACGCCCCGGCGCTGGGCCGCGTCTACTACGCTGCCCGCGGCCAGGGTGCGTGGCTGGAAGAAGGCGGCCGGGTGACCCAGCTCCAGGGCCCGGCGCCGGACCGCGCCGGGCAGATCCTCGCCACCGGCTTCAGTTACGACCCCGCCATCCGCGCCGAGCAGGCTGCACTGCTGGGCAGTCTCATGGATGGATTCGCCGACGTCCGGCGGCTGGGCTCCGCGGCGCTGGACCTCTGCATGGTGGCTGACGGAACCCACGACGCCTACGGCGAGCGCGGGCTCAACGAACATGACTTCTCCGCCGGTGCGTTGATTGCCGAGGAAGCCGGTTGCTGGGTCCGGCGTCCCCGGCTGGCCAGTCCGCTGGACGGCGGACCCGCAGACGAGGACAGGCTGGCCGCCTGGACCTGCGCCGGGACCTTGGCGCTGTCCGGCAAGTTTCCGCTGTGACGGTGCTGCGCCACTAACATTGTCAGGTGCAATCGCAAATAACCATCCGACCGGCCGTTGAGGCAGACTTCCAGGCCATCGCCAGGATCACCGTGGACTCTTACCTGGCAGCCGGGTATTTCGACAGCGCGGACCATCCCTATATGCAGCAGATCCAGGATGTTGCCGCCCGTGCGGCGAAGGCCACGATCTGGGTTGCCGAGCGTGACCGGCAGGTGGTGGGTTCCGTGACGCTGGCACTGGCAGGTGAACCGTTCGCCGACATCGCCCTCCCTGATGAGCTGGAGTTCCGGATGCTGGTGGTGGATCCGGCGGTGCAGCGCAGCGGCGCAGGCAAGGCCATGGTGGAAGCCATCATTGCGCATGCGAAATCGCTGGAGGGGATCGCGGGCGTGGCCCTCACCACCGGCGGGACCTGGGAGAGCGCCCATGGCCTCTACCGGAAGACAGGCTTCAAACGAGTCCCCGAGCGCGACTGGCTGATTCCGGGCACCGACATAAAGCTGCTGGTTTACCGGCTTGACGTCCAGTCAACCTAAAGTGGTGCCGACTCGTTTTCGGCACTGAAAGGCCCACCATGCGCAAAACATTCGGCACCGGCTCCGTCTGGGAGCAGACTCTCGGCTACTCCCGCGCCGTCCAGGTGGACAACACGCTCTACATTTCCGCCACGGCCGCCAGCGGCGAGGACGGCATTGTGGGCGAGGACTTCTACACGCAGACCCAGTACATCCTGCAGAAGCTCGGCGTGGTCCTGGCCGATGCCGGCTTCAGCTTCGAAGACGTGGTCCAGTCCAAGCTGTACCTGACGGACATCAGCAAATGGGAAGAAGCCGGCCGCGCCCACGGCGAAGTCTTCGGCGAGATCCGCCCCACGCTGGCCCTCGTGCACGTCCTGCCGTTCCTTGACCCGAAGATGCTCGTCGAAATCGAGCTCGTGGCCCAGAAGAGCGCCAGCTAGCAGGCCTCGCTCAAGGGGGTGCAGCTACTGGGCCGGGAGGCTGTAGCGGTGTTCGGGGCGTCCGGTGGTTCCGTAGCGCAGTTGGATGTCGACGGCGCCGTCGTCGGCCAGCGAGGACAGGTACCTTTGCGCCGTGGCCCGGGAAACCCCCACGCGGGTGGCCACCTCGACCGCCGAATACTGTTCGCCGGCAACCAGCGATTCCAACACCGCGGCCTCGGTGGCGGAGCGGGGTTTGGCCGCCGGCGTCACGTCCCCCGGGATCAGCGCCCGTTTGGCCCGCTCCACGGAGCCCTGGTGCAGGGCCCCGGGCTGGCCCAGCAGCCTGCGGTATCGGGCATACGAACGTAGCTGCTGCGAGAGCGACTCGGCGGTAAAGGGCTTCAACAGGTACCCGAGGGCGCCGCGGCGGAACGCTTTCCGCAGCGACTCGGCGTCCGATGCGGCACTCAGGATCATGGTGTCCACGTCCAGCTGCTGCAGCAGGTCGAGGCCTGAGGCGTCCGGCAGGTAGACATCCAGCAGCACCAGGTCCGGGCGGAGGCTGTGGATCGCCTGCAGCGCCAGGGATGCCGACCCCACCGGCGCCAGCGCCAGGAATCCCGCCACCGAATCCACATACGTTGCGTGCAGCTTGGCCACGTGGAAATCGTCGTCCACAATCAGCACCCTGAAATCCTCAGGCATTATTGTCCTTTCCGGCTAAATCCTGGGTCCCCGCAGGTGTCCCGGCGGTGGTCCCGGCCGTTGTGCGTGGCAGGGAAGCCATAAACACGGCACCGGGTCCGCCCGGTGTCCCCGGCTCCAGCAAGCGGACGTCCCCGCCGCGGCGCCGGGCCAGCTTCCGGGCCAGGGCCAGGCCCAGCCCCTGCCCGCCACTCCGTCCGCCATTCCGTCCGCCGGCAGCCGCCGGAGCCGGCACTACTGGGCCAGCCGCCGTCGTAAATCCCTCGGCGAAGACCGCTTCCGCATTCGTCCCGGCGGCCAGCCCGTCGCCGGAATCGGCGACGACGATGTGCAGCGTCCCGCCGTCGTTGTGCGGTTCATCCAGCACCTCCAGCTCCACCCAGCGGTCCGGGGAGGAGCCCGAGACGGCGGCGTTCACCGCGTTGTCGATCAGGTTGCCCAGTACGGTGGTCACGTCCTGCGGCTCGGTGACCTGGCCGCGGACCAGGGTTTCGGGGCCGATCCGCAGCGTCACGCCGCGCTCATCGGCCTCCACACCCTTGGCACCCACAAAGGCCTGCAGGTACGGGTCCTGCAACAGTTCCGCCTGGTCCACCGGGAACTTCAGCGGCCCCGTGGCGGCCAGCCCGGCCAGGTACTCGCGGGCCTGCTGGTGCTGCCCGATGCTCATGAGGCCGGCGATGGTGTGCAGCTGGTTGGCGAATTCGTGGCGCTGGGCGCGCAGGGCCGTGGACATGGTGCCCACGGCGTCGAGCTGCCGGGTGAGCTGCTGGAGTTCGGTGCGGTCCCGGAGCATCACCACCCAGCCCAGGTCCTCGCTTCGATGCAGGGCCTTGCGCGCGCTGGCCACCAGGACACTGCCGCCGGCTACGAGTTCGATGGCGTCCGCCTCCGCAGCGTCCGGCCGGGTCAGGGCCCTGAGCTGCTCGGGCACAGGAGCGTCGGCCCACGGCGTCCCGGAAAGGTCCGGCTGCTCCAAAAGGCGCTGCGCCGCTGCGTTGAACACGCTGATCCTGCCGTCGGCCGAAACGCCGATGACGCCGTCGTCCACGCCTTGCAAAACGGCCACCTGGTCGTGCACCAGCGTGCTGATTTCCTCGGGCTCCAGCCCCAGCGTCAGGCGCTGGAGCCGGCGCCGCAGCAGTAACGAGGCCAGCATGCCCGCCAACAGCGCACCTGCGGCGGTCAGCCCCACCGGGCCGATGTCGCGCGCAACGCTTTGGCCCACGCTCTCCATGGAGTACCCAACGCTGACCTCGCCCACGACGGTGCCCGTGCCAGTGTCGGGCGCGTACACAGGAACCTTGGCGCCGGCAGACGGGCCCAGTGTCCCGGTGTTCCTGGTCGTGACCTCCTGGCCGGCGAGGGCCTGCGACGGGTCGGTGCTGACCTTCTCGCCCAGCCGGTCCGGATCCGGGTGCGCCAGGCGCAGGCCGGTTTCGTCGGTGATCACCACAAACAGTGCCCCGGTCCGGGTTCGGATCGCCTCGGCGGCTGCCATCAGCGGCCCGGCGAGGAGCACGGCGGGCGGGGGAGTGCCCGCGCCTGCGCTGATGGCCAGCACGTCAGCCTGCACGGAAGGATCCGCGGCGACGGCGCGGGCCAGCGTCAGAGCCTGGTTTTCCGCCTCGCGGCCCACACGGTCGTAGGTCAGCCAGGCGTGGACGGCGGCGCTGAGCAGCACCACCAGCAGGACCACGCCCAGCTGGAGGAAGAGCGTCTGCGTGGAGAACCGCAACGGTCGTGTGCGTGGTGAACGCGGCACGGTCCTCCCTTCCTCGGGCCTGGGTGTGAGCACAATGCGCAAAATGCTTCGAATAAGCAGTATGCCAATCAATTGAGCCAAAGGCACGGCCGTGACGCCCGCCACCCTAATGTCTGTAGCACGCGTCACACTGCGGTGGCGTTGTTCATAAGAAGGAGCCGGCCGTGCTGGTATTACTTGGATTCGCAATGATCGCGGTATTCATGGTGCTGATCATGACGAAGAAGTTGACGCCAGTACTGGCGCTGATCATCGTCCCCACCGTTTTTGGCCTCTTCGCAGGTGCCGGACTGGGCATCGGGGACATGGTCCTGGAGTCCATGAAGTCCATGACGTCCACGGCGGCCCTCCTGATGTTCGCCATCGTCTACTTCGGCCTGATGATCGACGTGGGGCTGTTCGACCCGCTGGTGAAGTTCATCCTCCGCAAGCTCGGCAATGACCCCGCCAAGGTGGTGCTCGGCACGGCCATCCTGGCGGCCGCGGTCTCCCTGGACGGCGACGGCTCCACTACCTTCATCCTCACCACCGCCGCCATGCTGCCCGTCTACCTGCGCCTGAAGATGAGCCCGGTTGTCCTCACCTGCGTGGCCGGCCTGGCAAACGGCACCATGAACATCCTGCCGTGGGGCGGTCCCACTGCCCGCGCCGCCACCGCGC
Source organism: Arthrobacter sp. 4R501 (assembly GCF_002929755.1). NCBI lineage: Bacteria > Bacillati > Actinomycetota > Actinomycetes > Micrococcales > Micrococcaceae > Arthrobacter > Arthrobacter sp. 4R501. The sequence continues at coordinate 275,725 of NZ_PJIW01000004.1, forward strand.
TGCACCTCGACGTCAATGACGTCTTCGTCCCGATGATCCCGTCCCTCATCGCCGGCCTTGTAGTCGTGTTCGGCTTCGCCTGGCTGCTGGGCCTGCAGGAACGCAACCGCCTCCGCGCCACCGCACCGGAAATCTGGGGAACGCCGGATACGGCAGAGCCGTTCACCGCTGAAAAGTTCGACGGCGGCGCTTCCGACGGCGGCACCGCCGCTGCCTCCGCCGGTACCGGCCGCAGTGGGTCACGTTCCCCCGGAACCGGAAGTCCCGCCGTCGGCGGCTACACTCCGGAAGGTCCTTCAGTTGCTGTCCTGGAACGCACCGAAACTCTGGTGGATGAAAGGGATTCCGCCATGGCCGATACCGCGCTGGACCCGAACCGCAGGACGTTGCGCCCCAAGCTGTTCTGGTTCAACTTCGGACTGACGGTCGCCGTCATGGTGGTGCTCGTGGCCAACATCGTGCCGCTGCCGTTTGTCTTCATGGTGGGCTCCGCCATTGCACTGCTGGTGAACTTCCCCAAGGTCAAGGAACAGGGCGAGCAGCTGATCGCCCACGCACCGTCCATCGTGGCCGTGGTCAGCATGGTGATGGCCGCGGCTGTCCTCACCGGCGTCCTGAAGGGCACCGGCATGGTCGAGGCCATGTCCGCGTGGCTGGTCCAGATCATCCCCTCCAGCATGGGCCCGTTCATGGCCGTCATCACCGGCGTCCTCAGCATCCCCATGACGTTCTTCATGAGCAACGACGCCTTCTACTTCGGCGTCCTGCCGGTGCTCAGCGAGACCGCCGCACACTACGGAATCAGCGCCGCGGAGATGGCGCGTGCCTCCATCACCGGACAGCCGTTCCACCTGCAGAGCCCGCTGGTTCCGGCCATACTGCTGCTGGTTTCGCTGGCCAAGGTGGACCTCGGCGACCACCACAAAAAGGTCCTGTGGCGCACCGCAGTGGTTTCCCTCGTCATGTTGGGTGTGGGAATGCTGACGGGAGCCATCGGGATCGGTTAGTCTGTAGCTGCCTGTGGCCGGTCCCCGTGACCGGGACCACGGCACCGAGGTGCCCGTCTGACGCCCGCTGGGGGTCGTCAGACGGGCACTGACGTTTCCCCACTAGACTGGTTCGGAAAACAATCCGAACCTGCAGGGGAGATCCATGGCTGCGATCAACCGTGACGATGTTGCGCACCTCGCGCAGCTCGCTCACATCGAGATGAGTGCTGAAGAGCTGGACAGGATGGCCGGCGAACTCGCCGTCATCGTTGATTCAGTGAAGTCCGTGAGTGAAGCCGCCGGTGATGACGTCCCGGCAACCTCCCACCCGATCCCGCTGACCAACGTGTTCCGCGAGGACGTTGTGGGCCACACCTTCACCGCGGAGCAGGCACTCTCGGGAGCTCCGGATTCCGATGAGAACCGTTTCAAGGTCCCGGCAATCCTGGATGAGGCATAACCATGACTGACACCAACGAACTCATCCGCCTCTCGGCCGCGCAGCTGGCCGCCAAGCTGGCCGCCCGCGAGGTCACCTCCGTCGAGGTCACCCAGGCGTACCTCGACCGCATCGCAGCTGTCGACGGCGGCGAACGCGGCGTGAACGCGTTCCTGCACGTGAACACCGAAGAAGCGCTCGCCGTAGCTGCCGAGGTGGACGCCATCCGTGCCGCCGGCGGTGCCGCGGCCGAGGAACTCCACGTCCTCGCTGGCGTGCCGATCGCCGTCAAGGACCTCATCGTCACCATCGGCCAGCCCACCACTGCGGGCTCCAAGATCCTCGAGGGCTGGCACAGCCCCTACGACGCCACGGTGGTCAAGCGCCTCCGCGCCGCCAAAATGCCCATCCTGGGCAAAACCAACCTGGACGAATTCGCCATGGGTTCCTCCACCGAGCACTCCGCGTACGGTCCCACCCGCAACCCGTGGGACCTGGACCGGATCCCCGGCGGTTCCGGCGGCGGCTCGGCTGCGGCCGTTGCTGCGTTTGAGGCCCCGCTGGCGCTCGGCACGGACACCGGCGGATCCATCCGCCAGCCCGGCGCCGTCACCGGCACCGTGGGAGTCAAGCCCACCTACGGCGGCGTTTCCCGCTACGGTGCCATCGCGATGGCTTCCTCGCTGGACCAGATCGGCCCGGTTTCCCGCACCGTCCTGGACTCGGCGCTGCTGCACCAGGTCATCGGCGGGCATGATCCCTTTGACTCCACGTCCCTGCCCGACCCCCTTGCAGACCTCGTCGCTGCCGCCCGCGTGGGCAACGTCGAAGGCATGCGGATCGGCATCATCAAGGAACTCCACGGCGAGGGCTACCAGGCTGGCGTCGAAAACCGCTTCAACGAATCCCTGGAACTGCTCAAGCAGGCCGGTGCGGAAATCGTCGAGGTCTCCTGCCCCAACTTCCAGTACGCCCTCGGCGCCTACTACCTGATCATGCCGTCGGAGGCCTCCTCCAACCTGGCAAAGTTCGACGGCGTCCGGTACGGCCTGCGCGTCCTGCCCGAGGACGGACCCATGACCATCGAACGCGTGATGGGTGCCACCCGCGCCGCCGGCTTCGGCGCCGAGGTCAAGCGCCGCATCATCCTGGGCACTTATGCCCTGAGCGCCGGCTACTATGACGCGTACTACGGTTCGGCCCAGAAGGTCCGCACCCTGGTCCAGCGCGACTTCGAGGCCGCGTTCGCGCAGGCCGACGTCCTGATCTCTCCTACGGCGCCCACCACGGCGTTCAAGCTCGGGGAGAAACTGAATGATCCGCTGGCGATGTACCTCAACGACGTCGCCACCATCCCCGCCAACCTGGCCGGTGTGCCCGGACTGACCCTGCCCGGCGGCCTGGCAGACGAGGACGGCCTTCCCGTCGGCATCCAGCTGCTGGCTCCGGCCCGCGAGGATGCCCGGCTCTACCGGGTGGGTGCTGTCCTGGAATCCCTCCTGGAGGCACAGTGGGGCGGCCCGCTCCTGGACCAGGCACCGCCGTTGGTTGAGACCCTTGTTGACGCCAAGGAGGCAAAATAATGAGCACGGACGCAACCCTGAGCTTCGAAGAGGCCATGGAGAAATACGATCCCGTCCTGGGTTTTGAGGTCCACGTGGAGCTCAACACCAAGTCCAAGATGTTCTCCTCCGCGCCCAACGTCTTCGGCGACGAGCCGAACACCAACGTCAACGAGGTGGACCTGGGCATGCCCGGTGTGCTGCCGGTCGTGAACAGGGTCGCGATCGAGTCCTCGATCAAGATCGGCCTTGCCCTGAACTGCAAGATCGCTGAATCCTGCACGTTCGCCCGGAAGCAGTACTTCTATCCGGACACTCCCAAAAACTTCCAGACGTCACAGTACGAGGACCCCATCGCGTACGACGGCTACCTGGACATCGAACTGTCGGACGGGACCATCTTCCGCGTGGAGATCGAGCGCGCCCACATGGAAGAGGACGCCGGAAAGCTGACGCACATGGGCGGGGCCGCCGGCCGTATCCAGGGTGCCGACTTCTCGCTGGTGGACTACAACCGCTCCGGCGTTCCGCTCGTGGAGATCGTCACCAAGCCCATCGAGGGTGCGGGTTCCCGCGCCCCCGAGCTGGCCAAGGCGTACGTGGCCGCCGTCCGGGAGATCGTCAAGAACCTCGGTGTGTCAGACGCGAAGATGGAACGCGGCAACGTGCGCTGCGACGCGAACGTTTCGCTGCGCCCGCACGGCCGCGAACGCTTCGGCATCCGCTCCGAAACGAAGAACGTCAACTCGCTGCGCGCCGTCGAACACGCCGTCCGCTACGAGATCCAGCGGCACGCAGCCGTCCTGGATGCCGGCAACCCGATCATCCAGGAAACCCGTCACTGGCACGAGGACACGCGCACCACCACCTCGGGCCGGCCCAAGTCGGACGCCGATGACTACCGCTACTTCCCGGAGCCCGACCTGGTTCCGATCGTTGCGTCCCGCGAATGGGTGGAGGAACTCCGCGCCACGCTGCCCGAGCCGCCGGCGGCCCGCCGCAAGCGGCTGCAGTCGGACTGGGGCTACTCGGACCTGGAATTCCGCGACGTCGTCAACGCAGGCGTTATGGATGAGATCGAGGAAACCATCGCCGCAGGAGCTTCCGCCTCTGTCGCCCGTAAGTGGTGGATGGGCGAGATCGTTGGCCGTGCCAAGAACGCCGACGTCGATCCCGGCCAGCTGGGCGTCCAGCCCGCCACCATCGTGGAGCTGAACCGGATGGTCGAGGACGGCAAGATCAACAACAAGATGGCCACCGAGGTCCTGGACGGCGTGCTCGCGGGCGAAGGCACCCCGGCGGAGATCGTGGAGAAGCGCGGTCTCGCCGTCGTTTCCGACGACGGACCCCTCCTGGAAGCCATCGACGCCGCGCTTGCCGCGCAGCCCGACGTCGCGGACAAGATCCGCGCCGGCAAACTCCAGGCGATCGGCGCGATCGTCGGCGGCGTTATGAAGGCGACCCGCGGGCAGGCCGACGCCGGCCGCGTCAAGGAGCTGATCCTCGCGAAGCTTGGAGTTGAGGGCTGAGCCGTAGGCCACGCCAGGTGCTAAGCCACCTGTTTTAACCCAACCGGGTCGCAGTTAACGTCGTTATGAGCGCTCATGACGACGTCTACTGCGACCCAGTTTGGCTTTAAGTACATACTTGTGAATCGCAGCGATAGGTGGCGGGCTTTTTGCGTCGCTAAATGTCACCCTGATGTTCCAGTGGAGGATGCTGAGGGTCTCGCGGGCATGCGGGACCTCATCGCCATTGACCATATCGAGGACTGGTTGATAGAACGGCGTTTACATTCAGCACGCCTACGCGGGAGGCAACCGCGCACTCCTACCTGTTATAGAACCACCCCGGTGCCGACCCGCCTATTACCTTAAAGAATCTCGAAGCGCGTTCCGGTGTCCAATGCACCGTAGTCAATGTCGTAGGGCAGGTCGATGGTGACTATGCCGCTTTCCCCAGACTCGAAATAGAGTTCCTGGCCGTCGGCTTGGTCCTGTTCTTCATCAAGAAGCAGGCCAAGGTCAACCTCGAAGCACCCAAGGAAGAGGACCTAACCGGGGTCCGCTGACAAGCAAGCAAAAGGCGGGGTCCACGGCGGGTTCTAGCGGTCGTTGCAACACCCAGAATTTTTGGGAGTTGCAACGACCGTGTCGTCTTTAACGGAAGAAGCTGCCAGCAGGAGGAAATACACGCCGGAGCAGAAGGTTCAGTTCTTTTCGGTGTTGGACCGGTGTGGGAGT
>NZ_PJIW01000049.1:0-1406 GCF_002929755.1 Arthrobacter sp. 4R501
GTGTAGAGGACCGGGAAGTACTCGTTCAGGCGAGCCGCAACGTAGTTCGCCGCGAGCAGCGCCGACTTCGTGGCCTCAGTCAGGCCCTCGGCGCCCATCAGCTTCACATACGCCCAGGAGATCGGCAGGACACCGGCGGACCCGAACCGTGATGCGGAGATCGGGACGTCGTTGCCTTCGGTCCAGGTGGCCGCGTTGCCCGGCATGAAGGGTGCCAGGTGCGCCTTGGCTGCGACCGGGCCAACGCCCGGTCCGCCGCCGCCGTGCGGGATGCAGAACGTCTTGTGCAGGTTCAGGTGCGAGACGTCGCCTCCGAACTTGCCCGGCTGCGCCAAGCCAACGAGCGCGTTGAGGTTGGCGCCGTCCACATACACCTGGCCGCCCGCGGCGTGCACTGAATCGCACACCTCACGGACATCGGCGTCGTAGACCCCGTGCGTGGACGGGTAGGTGATCATGATCGCCGAGAGGACATCCTTGTTCGCCTCGATCTTGGCGTCAAGGTCAACGTGATCGATGCTGCCGTCAGGAGCCGTCGCGACAACAACCACCTTCATGCCGGCCAGGACAGCCGAGGCGGCGTTGGTGCCGTGGGCCGACGCCGGGATCAGGCAGACATTGCGCTGCTGGTCTCCGCGGGAGTGGTGATAGCCGCGGATGGCCAGCAGGCCCGCGAGCTCACCCTGCGACCCGGCGTTCGGCTGCAGGGAGACCTGATCGTAGCCCGTAATCTCGGTGAGCTGGTCTTCGAGATCGGCGATGACTTCGCGCCAGCCCACAGTCTGGGAGTCCGGTGCGAACGGGTGGATGGAGGCGAACTCCGGCCAGGAAATGGCTTCCATCTCCGCGGTGGCGTTCAGCTTCATGGTGCAGGAACCCAGGGGGATCATGGTCCGGTCCAGCGCCAGGTCCCGGTCGCTGAGCCTGCGGATGTAACGCAGCAGCTGGGTCTCGGAACGGTGGGTGTTGAACACCGGGTGCTGCAGGTAACCTGAGGAACGCTCGACGGCGGCATCCAGCGCGAACTCAGTGTCAGTCCCGGCGGCCGCGTCCACCGCCGCGGCACCAAAGGCTTCCAGCACACCGGCAACAATGGCCGGGGTGGTGGTTTCATCGGCGGAAACGCCGACGGTGTCGCCGTCGATGTGGCGCAGGTTGATGCCCTGGGCTTCCGCGGCGGCAACAATGGCCGCAGCCTTGCCGGGCACGGAAACCGTGACGGTATCGAAGAAGCTTGTGTGCAGGACGTCCAGGCCGGCCGCCTTCAGGGACGCGGCGATGGTTGCAGCGTGGCTGTGGGTGGTCTCCGCGATTGCCTTGAGGCCGTCGGGGCCGTGGTAGACGGCGTAGAACGAGGAGACGATGGCCAACAGTGCCTGCGCGGTGCAGATGTTGGACGTGGCCTT
>NZ_PJIW01000050.1:0-1400 GCF_002929755.1 Arthrobacter sp. 4R501
GTGTAGAGGACCGGGAAGTACTCGTTCAGGCGAGCCGCAACGTAGTTCGCCGCGAGCAGCGCCGACTTCGTGGCCTCGGTCAGGCCCTCGGCGCCCATCAGCTTCACATACGCCCAGGAGATCGGCAGGACACCGGCGGACCCGTAGTTGGATGCGCTGATGGCCACGCCGTGACCCGCTTCGTGCGCTGCCTTGTTGGCATCGCCGGGCATAAAGGGTGCCAGGTGCGCCTTCGCTGCGACCGGGCCAACGCCGGGTCCGCCGCCGCCGTGCGGGATGCAGAACGTCTTGTGCAGGTTCAGGTGCGAGACGTCGCCGCCGAACTTGCCCGGCTGCGCCAAGCCAACGAGCGCGTTGAGGTTGGCGCCGTCCACGTAGACCTGGCCGCCGGCAGCGTGCACGGCGTCGCAGATTTCGGTAACGTCGGCGTCGTAGACCCCGTGCGTGGACGGGTAGGTGATCATGATCGCCGAGAGGACATCCTTGTTCGCCTCGATCTTGGCGTCAAGGTCAGCGTGGTCGATGCTTCCGTCCGCCGCGGTGGCGACCACTACGACCTTCATGCCGGCCAGGACGGCGGAGGCTGCGTTGGTGCCGTGGGCCGACGCCGGGATCAGGCAGACCGTGCGCTGGTCATCCCCGCGGGACAGGTGGTAGCCGCGGATGGCCAGCAGGCCGGCGAGCTCGCCCTGGGAGCCGGCGTTCGGCTGCAGGGAGACCTGGTCGTACCCGGTGATTTCCGCGAGGTCAGCTTCCAGCCCGCCGATGAGTTCGCGCCAGCCCACGGTCTGGGAATCCGGGGCGAACGGGTGGATGGAGGCGAACTCCGGCCAGGAAATGGCTTCCATCTCTGCCGTGGCGTTCAGCTTCATGGTGCAGGAACCCAGCGGGATCATGGTGCGGTCCAGGGCGAGGTCGCGGTCACTGAGCCTGCGGATGTAGCGCAGCAGCTGGGTCTCGGAACGGTGCGTGTTGAACACGGGGTGCTGCAGGTACTCGGAGGTGCGGAGCACCGATTCGGGCAGTTCAAAGCCCTTCGCGTCCACAACCGGACCGGCGCCGAAGGCGACGGCGATGGCGGAGAGGACATCCGTCGTCGTGGTTTCATCGGCTGAGACGCCGATGGTGTCCTCGTCGATGTGGCGCAGGTTGATGCCGCGTGCTTCGGCGGCGGCGATGACCTTGGCGGCCTTGCCCGGGACGCGGACGGTGAGGGTGTCGAAGAAGGTCTCGGTGACCAGTTCGCGGCCGGCGACCTTCAGCGTGGTTGCCAGGGTGCGGGCGTTGTTGTGGACGCGCTCGGCGATTGCCTTGAGGCCGTCTGGGCCGTGGTAGACGGCGTAGAACGAGGAGACGATGGCCAACAGTGCCTGCGCGGTGCAGATGTTGGACGTGGCCTT